>NZ_JACCLX010000007.1 GCF_024490875.1 Methanocaldococcus sp. | reverse complement strand
TGTAGAAAGCTTCTTCTCCCTCCTTAAACGAAAAACTAAGTCCTTCTATAATAGATTCCCTAATAATTCCAAATTTATTACCATTATCTCCTGGCTTAATTCTTTCGCCTCCATCTATAACTACCTCTTATCCTTATCTTGACAATCTCATTAGTAATAAATAATAATATAGTTGGATATTTAGCAATAACCTTTCAAATATTAACGCCATTAACAATTTGTAATACAATTTGTAATATCTTAAAAACTCAATATCAAAATACTGGAATATATTCTGCTCATTTGGCATTAATGGGAATGTTATTTATATTGGCATTAGGAAACTTATTTATATCTTAAAAATTTTATTTATTATTTTTACTTAAAAACTCTCTTATAGCCTTTTCAACACTATTAATAGCAATGTATCCTGCCTTATGTAAAATAGTGTCATTTAATTCTTTGTCTATTTCCATACTACCTAAACAAGGATAGTTATGATGAGCGTTAGCAATCTCTTCTTTTAAATTGCTTAAAGGAATTCCTTTTAATCTTTTGGCTATGTAGTATGTTTCTCCACAGGGGGCGGAGATTTTAACTTTAACATCTTTAATAATGTTATTTTCAATATAAACAGTTAATTCTGGCTTTCCTATCCTAAAATAGTCAATGAATTCATTTATAACCTTATTTTTTTCTTTTTTTTCTAATGAGCAAAAGGGTTTCGGGTTTTCGAACTCAATATTAAGCTCGTTACAAACTCTTTTTAAATCTCTTCTTAGTGCAGGAGATAAATCATGTGGGGTTTCAGAAGGAACTATTAAGGCTTTGTAATTTTTTTCTTTTAACAATAAAGGTAGTTCGTACAATAGATCTTCATGTAGTTGGGCTATGCAGACATCTCCCTCTGGAAGATCTGGAAGATATTCATAAGGATCTTCAACAAACTCCTCATAAACATTTTCAACAACAACATTTTTTACATCATTCTTAAAACTCCAATCTCCTCTACAATTATAACAATCTTCACAAATCCTACAAAAATCTACTTCATTTAATAAATTTTTATAGAATTTTTCCATCCTCTCGTTACCTTTGTGATATATGAATGTGGCTTTCATAATAATCAACCTATAAAATGGTCTCTTCATTTAAAAACTAAATAAATTGTAATTATAAAAAAACAATCTACAAATAAAAAAGGATTAGTTTTTAATTATAACCTATAAAATTCCTTTGCATTTTTAAATATTGAATTAATTATTTTTTCTTTATCAACGCCTATTTTTTTCATATACAACTTAGTTCTTGGTAATGCATATATATCTGACTTTAAACTTCCCAAATCACTGCTTAAAATAAATTTTTTATCATACTCTTTTATAATCTCAGCCGCTTCTTCATGGCTTATTTTCATTGATGGTTGGACTGTTAATCCAACAAAAACATCTTTATCTATTAATTCTACAGTCTCTTTGTTTATGTGATCAATCATAACCAAATCATCCTTTATTTTAACTTCATCTAATATCTTTAAAATCTCAATTAATGCCTCTTTCTTATTTTTCTCTGGCGTATGAATAATTATAGGCATTTTATAATCTTTTGCTAAAATTAACTGCTCTCTTAAAAGATTTTTTTCATCCTCTGTTAAATAATGCAAACCTGTCTCTCCAATAGCCACTACATTTTCATTATCTAAAAATTCAGGAAGTTTTTTTATCAAAATATTCCAATTCTTTGGATAACCCATAGGATGGACTCCTACTGCTACTTTAACATTAACACCAGCCATTTTTCCTCTTTTTACCTCTAAATTAATTAATCTATCCCAGTGGTCTAAATAGACATCAGGAGATCTCATTTTGTATGGGTCATGGGCACAGGTTATAATTGTTTCAATTCCACATAATGCCATTTTCTCCAAATCCTCAAAACTCCTAACATCTAAATGGGTGTGAGCATCAATCATCATAATTTCACCCTATTTAATTAAATAAAAATAAAATCTTTCATCCTTTGTAAGGCAGTGTATTGTAGTCTGTCTAATTCCAAAGGTCATTCCACATTCATTTATAAGTTTTTTCTCCAAATCAATGATTTCTTTTAAAATCTCTTTTATATCAATATTTTTATTTAGTTCAACTTTTATATTTGGTTTTTCTCCAATATACATAAGGTATTTTTCATAAAGTGTCTCAACATCTTTCATTTGGCTAACTGCAATATTTTCATATAATTCATTCTTATATTATTCTATTGATTTAAATTTACACATTAAGAAGAGTTTTATTTTATTTGAAATTATTTTCTCCATTAATTCTTTTAATTCCACATTCCCACCTTTTATAGAAATAATAATTATTTAAAAGAGAGAGAAAAATTATTCACACTTTATAGGTTCCTCTGGGGCATTTAATTTCTTTGGGTGTGGTGCTTTTATAACAAAGAACTCTAATATATCAGAGTTTAAATTTTGAATGAGCATCTTTACATTGTATGGGATATAAACAATAGTTCCTTCTTTATAGTTGTGCGGTTCTTGGTCCTCTAAGGTTAAGGTCATTTCTCCTTTAATAATTATTAAATGCACGTATGAGTTTGAGTAATGTTTGGGCATTTGATCTCCTTTTGGTAGAACTATGTGATTGATTTGAACATGCTCGGCATTGACAATTTTTTCAACAACCTTTGTTGTAGCATCCTTTTTAAATTCATAAACCTTTTCTATCATAATATACCTCCTCAAAATTTTAAAAATGTTAAAAATTTATCCAACTAATCTCTTAATATCTTCGTCAACAGTTGAGATTGTTGAAATTCCAAACTTCTCAACTAATACTTTCGCTACATTTGGTGATAAAAAGGCAGGTAATGTAGGCCCTAAAACAATATTTTTAACTCCTAAGTATAGTAATGCCAATAATACTGCAACGGCCTTTTGCTCATACCATGAGATATTATAGGCTATTGGGAGTTCATTTATGTCATTTAATCCAAGGACTTCTTTTAATTTAAGAGCAATTACTGCTAATGAGTAACTATCATTACATTGCCCAGCATCTAATACTCTTGGAATTCCATCAATGTCTCCTAAGTCTAACTTAATAAATCTATATTTTGCACATCCACATGTTAATATTACTGTATCTTTTGGTAATTTCTTAGCAAATTCTGTATAATATTCTCTTGTTTTATGCCTTCCATCACATCCAGCCATTACAACAAACTTTCTAATCTTTCCGCTTTTAACTGCCTCAACTATTTTATCTGCCAATGCCAACACTTGATTGTGTGCAAATCCTCCAACTATCTTACCATTTTCGAGTGGTGTTGGTGGCTTACATTTCTTAGCATGTTCAATAACTTCTGAGAAATCTTTAGTGCCATCTTCTTTTATTGGGATTTTCTTCAATCCTGGATAGCCAACTTCATTAGTTACATAAACTCTGTCTTTGTAGGAATCTTTTGGAGGAACTAAACAGTTTGTTGTCATGACTATTGGGCCGTTAAATTTCTCAAATTCTTCTGTTTGGTGTGGCCATGAACCTCCATAGTTTCCAACGAAGTGGTCGTATTTCTTAAAGAATGGATAGTAATGAGCTGGTAACATCTCACAGTGTGTATAGACATCTACCCCTGTATTTTTAGTTTGCTCTAATAACTGCTCTAAATCTTTTAAATCATGCCCACTAATTAATATTCCTGGTCTGTCTCTAACTCCTAAATTAACCTCTGTTATTTCTGGATGTCCATAGGTTTCAGTATGTGCCTTATCTAATAATGCCAATGTATCTACTGCATACTTTCCAGTTTCCATTGCTAAATTGAAGAGTTCATCTACATCATTGCATTCAATGAGTTTAGCCAATGCTTTAATTATAAATTTGTGGATTTCTTCATTGTTATAACCGAGATGCATTGCATGGCTTAAATAAGCCCCAATTCCTTTAATTCCATAGGTTATGAGTTCTTTTAAAGACCTTATATCCTCATTATCTTCTGCTAAAACACTAACTTCCTTTGTATTTGATAATTTTATTATGTCATTATCATCATTATATGTCCAAGTAGCACAGTGAGGAAGTTCTTCTTTATTTAAATTAGATTTTTCAATGATTTTTTCTCTCAACTCTACTCCTTTCTTTATATAATCAATAACATCCCTATCGTCAAAATTGACATTTGTTATTGTTACAAATAACGCTTTTGGAATATATTCCATAACTTCATCATCTAAGTAGTTAGATTTGTTACATACATAGCATAAACCTTTTATAGTATAAATTAACAAATCTTGAAGGTTTGCTACATTATCTTTCTTTCCACAAACTCCCACAACTGTACATCCCTCATTTCTTGCAGCCTCTTGGCATTGGAAACAGAACATCTTTGTAGGTCTTGGAGTAAATTCCATAAATTTCACCATTTCTTTTTTATTTATTTTCACGTCTGATTATATTTTAATTTAATTTATATAAAAAGATTTTTGATAATTTTAAATTTTATAAGAGACATAACTAGTATTTAACTTAACATAATTTTTAGCATAATTATTATGAAGAAATTTAAAATAGAATCGCATAAAGTAATAAAAATAAATCTAAAATATTACAATTTTATCGTAAATTTTTTTGTCAATCTTTGATATTTGATCATAAAATTCATAAATTTTTTCTGCATTTCCTTCAACAACAAAAATTTCTACTTTCATATTTTTTCCACAGGATGTTGTTATATATGATTGATTTATTGTTTTAACTATTTCATTATATTCAAAATATAACTTACTCATTTTTTCCATTGACTTTTTTGTTGGAGTATATACAACTATAATAATTCCACTGATTTGCCCATCTTTATCTAAGTCATTTTCTAAAATATACTTTCTTATAGAGTCTCTTATTAATTCACTTCTACTTGAATATCCCTTATCTTTAACAATCTTGTCAATCTCTTTTAAAAGATACTTTGGAAATGAGATACTAATTCTTTCAACATTAGCCATTGTTTCACGAATCTTAATTTTTTTAAGATTAATTATATTAATTACTGTTTTTATAAAATTTATACTATAATTGTATATTCATATAATTAAATATATCCAAAATAAAAATTATTTAAAAGAAAGATGGGCATACAGCAAAGTATGCTGAGCATTTATTTAACTCTTCATTTTTCATTTTGATGTTTTCTAATTTTTTAACCATATTTATATCAACTGTTTCATTAACTTCAATTAAGTCTCTCTCAATCATTTCATATATTATATTTTCAACTTTTTTGTTTCTTATAATTACAGTGTTCCATCCCTCTTTACTTCCTACACTTCCAACAGATACATCAGCATATTTTGCTGAAAAATCTGTACATAATCTACAACCTAAGTTACATAATTTTTCAATCTCTTTTATAGGAATCTCATAAATAACTTTTTCTGAATATATTAAATTATTCCTTTTTAAAGTTTCAATGATAAACTTACCTTTTGATATGTTCATTTTAATGACTTCATCTATACTAATATTAAATTTTTCTTTTATAATATTTTTTAACACATCATAGGAAAAGTTTTTAGTGCAGAATAATCCTACTTTTAATTCTAAGCTATACTGCAAGCCTCCCAATATATGACAAGGTAATCCTACTAAACCTACTTTATCATAATTTTCAGTAGCATATTCTAACAATTTGTTGTTTGGTGAGATAGAGTATTTACTCTTTGGAGATTTTAACAATTCAACTGTATTTGTTGCTATATAAGGGAAGGGCTTCCAATTTTTATCTTTAACTACTACAACTGCATCTAATATTTCACTTTCTAAGCAATAACATAAAAATGTTGTAGTAAATCCACCATCTTGGGCATCAATATTTAGCTTTGATTTTGCTGAGAGATATTTCATTATACCTCACCTCTTACTCTTATACAGTTGAAGAAGCAAATTCTAACACCCATGGGGCTTTGCCCTATTGGAATAATGCACTACCTCGCTTCGCTCGGTAGAGCCTCTTTTACTCTTATACAGTTGAAGAAACAAGTTCCACACTTAATGCACTTACTTATATTGACTTTTGGTTTTTCATCAATTGTTAAAGCGTTTGCAGGACATTTAGCAACGCATGTTCCACAGCCAGTGCAGAATTCGTAATTTATTGGAGCATCGTCACATCCTAAACATAGTTCTTTATTTGAGGTTAGTAAAACCTCATTAACTTTCATATATGCGTCAATAATTGGCCTTCCAGCAATTATTTCATAAGGTTTTAGTATTAAATATGAATCAACAATTTCTTTATCTTTGTTTAAAACTGCTTTAACTACCTTTTCAACCTCTTCTTCATCTGGAGGACATCCTATTATTGCGTAATCTACTTTAACAACATCCCCAATTCTTACAAATCTCTGAGGAAATCCATTTTCTAAGCCAATTAGCATTCTTTGGAAGCCACCACTTACAGCACAACTTCCAACAACTATTAATATATCCGAATTTTTTCTAATTTCTTTTATTTTTTTAACCTCTTCCTCATCATCTAAATTAACAGCCCCTCCAACTAATGCAATCTTTTTTTCTTTTAATTTATTATAATATTTTTTTTCAATACTTTTGATAATTTTTCCACAATACCCACAACCTACCATAAAATCACCTTAAATAAATTTTATAAGTAATAGCATCTTTCACAGAGTTGGATTATCCTTTTACCTTCATCGTTATCTACACTGTCTAATACAGCTTTGTTGAAATTCTCACTCGTTAATATTGTGTAATCTAAAATTTCCCTACCAATTAACTCAACTCTATGATAAACAATTCCCTCTCCTCCTTCTATAACTGCCTCTCCAACAGCCTTACCATCCTTTATAATCGGCTCCATATATGGATAAGTTAATTTTAATTTGTTTAATAGGTTTTTAATTTCCATTAAAGAGTGTTCTATTTCAATAACTCTTGCAGAGAGAACATCCCAAAGATTTTTTGATTTTATTAATCCTTTGTTATACATTCTTGATAATGCTCCACTATAAACAACTTTACCATCATAGAAGGCTGTTTTTGGATATCCATTAGTTTCTACCTTATTTATGTCAAAGTTATAGGCATATATTAATTCAACATCTGGGAGAGAGATTTTTTTCTTTCTTTCTTCTACTAAATTTATAAATTCCTTATTTACTAAATTTAAACCTTTATTTACCAAATTTAACAATTTTTCTTTTCTTTTATCACTTATGTTTTGTAAAACTCCTCCAACTGTCAAATATTTACCTTTTTTTCCTAAGATTGACTTTATTTCATTTCCAATATCTTCCAATTCCTTAGTATTTGTAAATTCTCTCAATTTTATAGCATCAACTTCAATAATTTCTCCCAATCTTGCTATTTCTCTCAAATATAAACCTTCATTAGGAACAGTTATATTATATGCCTTCTCAACAGCAGTAACTCCTGCCAAGGCATGAGATATTTCATTTAAATAACATAACCTTGTCATACTTGGGACAATAAAATCTATATCTCTTCCCATCATTGAAGTTTCAAATCCCCTTATTTTCATAATTCCACCCATAGATTTATTAAATAGAAAGAAAATATTAAAGATTAAATTCCGAGTTTTTTCCTTTTCTCCATAATCACACTTTCTAATATCTCAGCGGCTTTGTATGGGTTTGGCTCTGGAATTAATCTTCCACCTGTTAAGCTCTCAACATCGCTGGTTAATACTTTTGTTACCAGTTCACTACCAGTTACGAATGGAACTGGTGAAACATGGACAGTAAAGCCCATATCAACTGCATAGGTTGCATCTGCTAATGCCTGTTCTTCTAACCACTGAGGTGCTGATGCAGCAACTGGTAAATCTGGAATATCAACTCCTAACTCTTCGGCAATTGCAACAGCAACTTGCTCAATTCTTGCAATACTCAAACATGCTCCAAAGTTTAAGACAGGAGGAATTCCTAATGATTTACAAACTTCTTTTAAACTTTCTCCTGCCAATTCAGCACTTTTTGGGTCAAATAAGCCAGCGTGTTTCAATGGGCTATTTACACAACCACCTGCTAAGACTAAGATATCTCTCTTGATGAGTTCTTTTGTTAATGTTACAATTATATTGTCATGTCCTCCACTTGCTATGTTAGAGCATCCAACAACTCCAACAACTCCTTTAATCTTTCCATTAGCAATTAAGTCAATTAATGGCTTTACACTACCTCCTAAAAATTCAATTAATGATTCTTCTCCAACACCAACGACTGATTTAACTTTTTCATCGTAGTAATCCTTCTGTATATTCTTTCTTTCTTTAAATGCTTCAATTGCCTTTTTAATGATTTCTTTTGCCTTTTCATAGGCATTTTCTGGCTCCCATGGGATGTATTCAGCTCCTTCAATGTATGCCATATCATCAATACAGATTAATTTTGTTTTGGTTTTTTCAGCAACAAACTTTAAGCCGTGGAATGTACAGTTGAATTCTGAAACAACAGCATCAATTAATCCAGTAGCAACCAATGGCTCAGTTGTGAAGTTATTTGCTATATAACCAACAAAACTCTCTGGTAAATGGGCTATTCTTGTCTCCATATCTTGCCCGTTACATGTTGCCCCAATAATTTTTATACTATCAGCTCCAGCTTCTTTTGCCATTTTTATTAATTCCTCATCCATTGCCGCCTCACATAATGGCTGAATTAATGCATGCTGATGCCCTGTTATCATAATATTTACATTGTTTGGTTTGACTGAACTGAAACCATTTTCTACAACTGTGATTTTTGGAGATTCAAATAATATGTCATTTAACCAACATGTCATTAAAAGCCCTGTAAATCCTGCGTGCAATCCTAATCTAAGGCAATGAACCAATAAATCCATTGGATTGCTGTTTAAGTTTGTTGAAGTCTTTGTTAATGCATCAACAATCTCTCCTTTTGCTCCTCCTGGAAGGATATCTAACTTTTTAAATACTTCTAATCTCTTTTCTGGACATAATTTAGGGACTAATTCACTCTTTTCCCATCTTGGTTTATACATATCCTCTAATATGAACTCTGCAATTTCAACTGCCAACATCTTAGCATCTTTATTTGCATCAAAGCCAAGTTTTTTTGCTAAAAATCTTAATTTTTTCTCATTTCTTATTTCATAAGAACCTTCTCCTTTTCCAGCAGATAATAATGCTCTTGCGGCATTTTCAGCACAGTGGACATAACAAGAAGTTCCAGCGGCGACTGCTCTACATAGGTTTCTTGCTACAATGACATCTGCTGTTGCTCCACAAACCCCATAAGGAGTTTTTTCAGTTATTCTACAAGGACCATTAGCACATAATATACAGTAAACTCCCTTTAATCCATAAGGACATTTTGGGAATTGATTTGGGAACCTTGTGTGTGGAGTTTCTATACCTTTTAGCTTTGCCTTTTCAACCATCTTCTTAATTTCTGGTATAGCAGTAATGCAATTTTTCATAAATATCACCAACGATATTTTTAACTAAATTTACGATAACCTGTAATATAATAACGAATAAATATCGTTAACGGTTCGAAAATAGTCATTAAAATTTTTGATAAAAACGATATTCACATTAAAGCAGTAAATTTAGATTAATAAAAATATTAAAATTTATCCTTCTTTTTTGTTCTGTTTTTTCATTTCTATGTGCTTTAAAATAACCTTCTCTATATCCTCTGGCTTATATAGAACTTCAATTCCTTCCATTCTTTTAATTCTTTCAACATTTTCAACATCTACATCTCTTATGTATAATGTTAATTTTTTATTTCCCGGGAGTATTGTCTCTATTTCCCCTTTTTTATTGTCTGGTGGATATATATAGACAGGAACTCTTGCCTTCATTGCTTGTGCCACTGAGTTAGTTATTAAAGTGTCTGCAATTCCATAGGCAATTTTTGCAGTTGTGTTTGCTGTTGCAGGAGCTACTAAAAATAAATCGTATTTTCCAGTTTGTAATTTTCCAACTAAAAATGGAGCATTAGCATTGACTTCAACTCTTAAATCATAGAATTCATCCTCTAAAACTTGCCAAAGTTTATACCATTTTACAACAATTTTTGCATTTTTTGATAAATAAACATCTATATCCAAATTATATTTATTTTTTAATTTTCTCATTATTTCAACAACTTCTGGAAGTTTATCTCCACATCCAGTAATTCCCCAAGCAATTCTTAACATTATTACCCCCTTTTATCCTTCTACTTTTTCCTTTAAAACATCATAAAACCTATTAAGTGTTTTTCTTAAAACTCTCAATCCTTCCTCATCTTCTTCAATTCCTTTTTTTCCTTTGTCCTTAGACCAAAATGTAGCTCCTAAGTTTGCACCAAAAGAGCCTCCCCCAACTGGAATCATCTCATTTATTATAAAAAAGTCGTGTATTGTTCTTAAAGCAATCTCTTGCCCTCCGTTTCTATCTCCACCAATAGCAATTCCCATTCCAATTTTCCCTCTCAGTATCTTAGGGTTTTTAGCTAAAATTGCTCTACATCTATCCATTAGTGTCTTTAACTGTCCAGTGACATTTCCTTGATAAACAGGAGTTCCTATTATAACTCCATCAGCCCAGATAAGATTTTTATAAACCTCTTCCATATCATCCTTATGAATACATCCCTCTTTCTTTTTTATACAATAGTCACAATGAATGCAAAAATTTATTTTCTTTTTATGAACAGAGAAGTATCTAACATCTATCCCCTTATCTTTTAAATATTGTAGGGCATAATTTACTGCAAAATGAGTTCCTTGTAATCTTGGACTTCCACTGATTCCAAAAACCTTCATACTCTCACCACAATTTAATAAAAAAAATAAAAAAAGATTAATTTTAAATATTATAAATCTTCTTCTGCCAATTTTTTACCAAATTCATAGCATTTCTTTAAATCTTCTTTTTTTGGAGCAAATCTTACTTTTAAACAATCATCCTCAACTATCTTGTAATTTAATTTTTTGAAAACATCTTTTATTTTTTCAGTAGCCATCTCCATCCATCCATAAGAACCAAATGCAACTCCTATTTTATTTGTGATTCTTAATCCCTCCATATATGCTAAAAATTTAGCAATGTTTGGCAGGATATTTTGATTTAGAGTTGGAGAGCCAATGAGTATATATTTAGCGTCAACCATCTCTCTGATAATTGTATTCATAGGAGTTTCTGAGATTCTATATACTTTTACAATTACACCCCTTTCCATCAAACCGTTGGCTATTGCATGTGCCATCATCTTTGTGGAATTATACATTGTGTCATAAACAATAACAGCCTTATTTTCTACTTTATCACTTGCCCAATCAATATATTTTTTTATAATCTTATCTTTCATCTCTTTCCATATAACTCCATGAGAAGGACAGATAAGTTCTATATCCAAATCTTTTAAGGAGTTTATTGCATTAGGAATTAACATTTTATAAGGCATTAATATATTTGCAAAGTACTCTTTTGCATATTCAAAAATTATGTCTCCAACTTCATAATCAAATCTTTCAGATGTTGCAATATGTTGCCCAAATGCATCATTAGAGAATAAAATTTTATCTTCTACACAGTATGTTAGCATATTGTCTGGCCAGTGGAGCATTGGAGTTTTTATAAACTTTAAGGTTCTGTTTCCAATATTTATTTCATCTCCGGTATCTACAATAATAAAGTCCCATCCTTCTGTATCATAATATAAAGATAAATGCTCCTTTCCTTTCTCATTCGTAATTACTGTTGCTCCACTGAGTTTAACAATCTTATCTACACAACCGCTATGGTCAGGTTCCACATGATTTACAACGACATAGTCAATTTCCTTAGGATTAATGACTTTGTTAATTCCTTCAATTAGTTCATCAAACATATAACTTTTTGCAGTATCTATTAAAACATTTTTATTATCTTTTATTAGATATGAATTATATGTAGAACCATCCTGCGTTATATATCCATGAAAATCTCTAACTTCCCAATCAATTACTCCAACCCAAAATATATCTTTTTTAATTTCTAATACCATAATAATCACTTTTTAAAGTTCAATGATTTGATAACCTTCATCTAAATATTTCTTTAAACTTATATGTCCAAATAGATCATTTTCTAACTTTAATTTTCCTTCAATTTCATTTTTAATGTTAAACATACTTGCACATGCTTCACAAACTACAAAGTCATCTTTTAATTTTTCAAAGTGATTTTTCAATGGATGGTTCTCACTTAACAAATCCTTTGCCCATAAGACCCCTTCTCCTTCTAATATAATCTTCACTACATCTCCTTTTTCTTTTAACTCATTTGCAAATAACAATGTATGAAACATTACTGGAATGTTTGGACTGTTTTTATGTAAATATGAGAAAATTAAGAAAGCTACTTTCATCTTCATCCCCCACTTTAATATTTTTCGCATTTAACCATAAAGTATTTTCTTGGATGAGAACATGAAGGACATTCTTCTGGTGGTTCATTTCCTACATGAACATAGCCGCATTTTTTACAAACCCATTCTATATTTTCATTTTTCTTATATAATGTTCCGTTTTCAAGTTCTTTTAACAATTTTTTAAATCTCTCTTCGTGATGCTTTTCTGCTATTGCAATTGCTCTCAATCTTTCAGCAATATCTTTTAATCCCTCTTTTTCTGCGATTTCTGCAAACTTTGGATACATTTCTGTATATTCATAGTGTTCTCCTTCAATTGAAGCCTTTAAATTTTCAGCAGTTAATAAAAATATATCGGATATAATTTCATAACCTTCATTTTTTGCAATTTTTGCATAGCAGGTATATCTATTCCTTGCTAAACTCTCTCCAATATATGCCTTTATTAAATTTATTAAAGTTTGTTTCATAAGAATTCACCAAAAATAATAAATATTTTAATCGAATTCTACCCATTCATCTAATGGTTCGAAGTATTCTTTACCTACTTTTCCTCTACAAACTGGACAAACCCAATCGTCTGGAAGTTCTTCGAATGGGGTCTTTGGTGGTATGTTTTGAGAAGGATCTCCTTTTAATGGATCATATACCCAACCACAAACTCTACATTTATATTTTCTATATTTTGGTTTTTCACAAGTACCATCTAATTTACAGGCAATTTTAAGTTCTACCATGGTTATCAGCCTCAATAAAATTTAAAAATAAAAAATTTGGATTAATCTAACTTTTTATAGCAGAACCACCAATCTAAGCATTCAATTTCTCCTTTTTCACAGGCCTCTTTTCTTTTCTTAATTTCTTCTAATGATGATGCCGGTGGAATTATTACTTTATCTCCAATTATGTCATTTTCTGGCCAGTTTGCAGGCATTGCTACTCCTTTTTCGTCAGAAACTTGTAATGCTTTGACTAACCTTACGATTTCATCTAAGTTTCTACCAACTTCTTGTGGATAGTAAATTATAGCTCTAATAATTCCTTTGTTATCTACGACAAAAACTGCTCTAACTGTGTTATCTCCTTTGTATGGGCTTATCATTCCTAATTTTTCTGCTAATTTTCCTCTGTCATCTGCAATAATTGGGAATTCTATTTCTACATTTAATTTTTCTTTGATCCACTCAATCCATTTTAAGTGGCTAAATACTTGATCGATACTTAAACCAATTAATTCAGTATTTAATTTTCTAAATTCATCATATCTCTTTTGGAACCCAACGAATTCAGTTGTACAAACTGGGGTAAAGTCAGCGGGATGGCTAAATAATACAAACCATTTACCTTTTTCTACATAATAATCTGGTAATTTAATAGTTCCATGAGTAGTTTTAACTTCTACTTCTGGAAATTTCTCTCCAATAACTGGCATTTTTCCTTCACACATATTTTCTCACCTCTAAATATTTTAATATTTATAATTTACTTTCTTCATTTGGATTTCTTGCAACTAATTTAGGATCGTAACCTTTAAATCCACACTCAGGAGTGTAGCAGGTTACATCATAAAATGTACATTTAGCTCCACAATTTGGACATTTTTCTGGGGGTTTGTCTGCTTCAAAAACATAACCACAATTTGAACACTTCCACCAAGTCATATTTTCACCTAAAGAATTAAATTTTCTCTGTTATTGGAGAAGTATATACTCTCTGTCCAAGATCTTTATCGAGCATAAATAATCCTCTTTTATCATCACCAATTAATTTTAATTTATCTAAAATTTCTGAAAAAGATGCCTCTTCTTCAACTTGTTCATTTACAAACCATTGTAGGAAATTTACTGTTGCGTAGTCCTTTTCAGAAACTGCCAAATCCATTAAATTGTTTATTGATTCGGTCATGAGTTGTTCATGTTTGTATCCATCTTCGAACACTTCAATAATTGACCAATCATTTTTTGGTTTTTCTATGGCATATAATTTTACTCTCCCACCCCTTTCTATAACATAACTATATATCTTCATTGCATGGTCTAATTCTTCCTGACTTTGAACTTTAAACCACTGGGCGAATCCTTTTAAACCAAGAGATTCCGCATAGGCTGACATGGATAAATAGAGATATGCTGAGTAAAATTCTTTATTTATTTGTTTATTTAAGGCATTTAAGATATTTTCTTTAATCATCCTATATTCACCAACTTATTCTTTCTTTTCAATTAGACATTTATTTGCTAATTTCATTGCTAAATCTTCTGCATCTTTTATTGGAAAGTCGTTGTCTGTTAATAATTTAACCAACTCTCCTGCCTCAATAGTTCCGCAAGGCAATGATAAACCACAAGGTAATACTTCAGCTAATTCTACTTTACTTTTTATAGGAAAAACATCTTTATCTTTGAAGTATTCTATTAATCTTAATTTAAAGTCTTGAATATCTTTCAAAGCCTCATATAGTGGATGATTTGTTGTTATCATAGTTTATCACCTATTCTTCTATCTTTCTAAAAGCGTTTTTTCCTAATCCACATTGTGGACATCTAAATGTATCAGGTAAATCTTCAAATTTTGTTCCAGGAGGTATATTTTGAGAAGGTTCCCCCACATCTTCATCATAAATCCAACCGCACATACATTGATATTTTGCCATTTTTTCACCTTTTTAACCTTTTTATTGTCGATTGATATTATGCTATTATAATTTTATTATAATTTTGATACATATACTTAACCTGACTAAATTCGTTAAAAAATTAAAGAAATTATTCTAATTTAATCTCTTTTATATATTCCCACACTCCATGTAAGTTACATCTCATCAAAGCCTTTAAGGTAAATTTTTCATGTCTTTTTAAAGGAGATTTTACCATTAACTTTACCTCAGGCTTCATAAATTGTGTAAAATCCACCCTTGCTAAATAAATATCACCCATATATAACTCAATCCATTGAATAAAATGACTATCTTCCATAGGATGAGGAATTCCAGGAGAAATTTTAACTTCAAAATACTCTTCACTTTTAACAATGTCTGGACATTCAATAAAAGGAGTGTGCTTTTTTTCAAAATCGTTACCCTCTTTTATCCTATTTATTCTGCAAAAATAGTTCATAATGTCCCCTCCCCCACATTATTAAATATTTTATAATTCTTTTTCAATTTCATTTAAAATTCTCATAGCCTTTGTAAATGCTGGCATACCACTTGTTAATAATACAACTTTTAAAGCATCTATAATTTCTTCTTTTGTAATTCCTAACTCTTTAATTCCACTTATCATCTGTTTTTTTGTGGCAATTTTATCACATTTTGCAGCAACAATTGCTATAGCGATTAACTTCTGAGTTTTGTAATCTAAAACTTTTCCAGTGTATGCTACATCGTTTAATTTAACTATTACCTCATACAAATCAGGATATTTTTCTTTGACTATTTTCATACCCTCCCCATAGAAAACTTCATTTTTCATAATAACACCCAAAAAATCAGTTATTTTTAACTTTTATACATATAATTTTATATTCTTACATCTATTTAAGCTTTTCGATGAGTTTGTCAGTTGAGACAAAATGTAAATCCAAAGCAACATCTTTTGGTGACATACCCATAGATAATCCTAATAGTTGAGAATAGTGTATTACTGGAATATTGTATTCTTTACCAAACTTTTCTTTTATTTCTACTTGTCCTCTATCAAACTGCAAGTGACAGAATGGACAAACATCAGTAATACAATCTGCACCTGCTTCTTTTATATTTTTTAATTTCATTTCAGTCATTTTTAAAGCAACATCAAGATTTCTTGCTCTAACACCTCCTCCTGCTCCACAACACATATTTTTATCTTTATAATTTATTGATTTAGCTCCGAGTGCTTCAACAAGTTCATCAAAAGATTTAGGCCTTTCAGAGCTTTCTAACTTTTTTATATCAGTTGGTTTTAAGTAATGACAACCATAATGAACTGCAACATTTATATTTAAAGGTTTTTTTACCTTTTCTCTTATTGCATCTACTCCTAAATCAAAATATAATACTTCAGGTAAATGTCTAACTTTAACGGTCCCTTTATATTCTAATCCATATTTTGATAAAATTTCATTAACAAACTTTCGAGCTTTTTCATTATCTTTAAGAATATGATTTGCTTCAAATAAAGAACCATAGCACCCATTACATATTGTTAATATATCTAATCCCATTTCTTCGGCAACGCACAAGTTTCTCGCGGCAAGTGTAAGCCATGTCTTTAAATCGAAAGAACCAAATACCCCTGGAGCAGGACAACAGGATGCTTTTTCAAAGGGATGTAATTTTATTCCCAATTTTTCTAATGCAATGTATGTTGCTTTTTCAATTCCTGGGTATCTATTAGGAGCAATACATCCTAAGAAAAAAACAAATTCCATAATACGTCACCTATTATATTTATTCTGACATATCTTTCCATTGTATTGGTTTTAATTCCATAGTCTCTGTGCAGATACCTACCATATCACAAAATTTTAAATCAATCATAATACCTCTTATAATCTCTAATACTTCTGGATATTTATGTGTTGTTGGAGGAATTTCAGGTAAACCAATAGATTTTCTTGCTTCTTTTATTTTATCATTTATTGGAACTGCATGCCCAGTTTTAAATACATATAGAGCAGTTTTTTTATGAGGTTCAGCCATTCTGCCTTCTCTTGCAGCAATATTTCTAATGATTTTAATAATATCAGTTATTTTTACTTCTCTTGGACATCTTTCGTAGCATTCATAACATGTAGTGCACATCCATAAATCTTCACTTTCCACAGCAAATTTTCTCATACCACATTGAGCATATCTTATTAATTTTCTTGTTCTAAATGCTGTTATTCTACCACTAGGACAACTACCAGTACAAGTTCCACATTGATAGCATGCTTTAAAAGAAGCAACATGATTTTCATCTAAAATGTCTTTACCTGTATTTATTATTTCATTTATAAAGTTATTATCAAATATTTCATTAGTTTTTAAGACCATTTTAATTCACCACAATATATTTGTAATTATATTTTATTCTTTATATAATATTTATATTTTGTTATTTGTAATTAGAATTATTGTTTATTATATGGAGGTTGAAAATATGAAAATTAAAGATGTTATGAACAAAAATCCAATAGTTGTTTCTCCAAATGATATTGGTGGAGAGGTTGTTCAATTATTATATAAAGAAGGAAAATATTATGCACCAGTTGTAGAAGATGGTAAATTAGTTGGATGGATTACTGCTTTAGATCTACTTGCAGGATGTAAGCATTCAAAAATTGAAGATTTGATGTTATTAATTGATGAAATAAAAATTTTAAATGAAAATGATGAATTAACTAATGAATTGATAGATGAAATGGTTAATAATGAAATAATTGCTTATCCTGTTATTAATGATAAAGAGGAACTCGTAGGAACTTTAAGTATTTTTGATTTATTTAAATATAAAGATAAACTAATTAAAAAATAGATTATCTCTTTTAAAATTTTTCTAAATTTTTTCAAAATTCGTAAATTTTTTGACTATTTTATACGAAAATAGGATGACAAAGATTATTATCTTTAAAATAAAAATATAATTTACTTTAATTTTTATAGTTTATGAGGTGATATTTATGCAGATTCATCTAAAATTTAATAAAGAGTTGGGAGAATTTTTTGAAGATATTTTATGTAAAGAGGATAATATTGACAACAAATTTCCAAATGACGATGAATTAGTTTGTGAGGTTGTTGAACATTTAAAAAAAGGATTCAATAGAGAAAAAATGACATTTGATGAGGAAAAATATACAGATAGAAAGATTAAAGGATACATTCCATTGGAGATTTTTAGAATTATGATTTATATATTAATGAAAAAGATTAAGGAGAGGGGTTCAGAGATAACTTTATATGAAATGGGATATGAATTTGGTAAATTCTTAGAGCCAAAGAATTTTAGAGAGTTAAAAAAATTTTTCAGAAAAAATAATTTAGGAATATTAGAAATTGAAAGTAGAAAACCATTAATTATTAAAGTTAAAGAATGTGCAATGTGTGGAGGTTTGGAAGATACTGAGCCAATGTGTCACTTTGATGCTGGACTACTTGCTGGGGCTATGGAATGCATATTAAAAAAAACTGTTGTGGTTAATGAAATAAAGTGTATGGCTCAGGGTTATGATGCCTGTTATTTCGAGATTGAAATAATAAAAAATAAAAAATAATTAAGTTTATTCCTCAATGTTATAAGGATTTTTACTATAAAATTCAACTGTTTTTATAGCAGAACTTACAACCATCTCTCTAATATTTGGAATCTCTTCTTCCAATTTTTCTAAAATCTCGTGACATCTTCTCCTAATGCTATCTCCTCTATCTCTACTATATGGGCAAATATCTTTATCTTTGTAATACTCTATATTACACTCCTCAAGAGCCTTTATTATATCCTCCTCCAGTACTGGAAGCATGGGTCTAATTATTATACATTCCTCTAACTGAATCTTTAAATCTTTATAATTAACTACATTACTCTTAAATTTTGTTAAAGGTCTCATAAACTTTAATCTCTCTCCTTTAAAGATATTTGCTAAAATTGTATCTGAATTATCATCTAAATTATGTCCATAAGCTATTTTAACTTTCTCGTAAGGAATATTTTCTTTTTCAGATATTTCTTTTGCTAATTTTCCTAATAAATGCCTTTTAATTACAGAGCAAGAAAAGCAAGGAGAAAATTCCATTCCTTTAGAAGTTTTTGTTAAAATTTCTGAGAGTTCAACTACATCTAAATCACTTTTTAACAATAGATGAGGAACATTTAGCATTTCACAGTGGTGTTTTATTAATTTAACTCCCTCACTATCTTCTTTCCAAGGTCTCACTCCACCTATATTAACATCAACAGTAACCGCTATTAACTTTATTCCATACTTCCTTCTATAAACCTCCAAAAGATGTAACAATAATAAACTATCTTTGCCTCCGCTAAGCCCAACAATAATCACATCTCTTGGGGCTATAATCTTATGCCTATTGATAAATCTCCCAACCTTTGTAGAAACATATTCATAAGTTTTTGAATAAATTACTGGAATTCCAAAATCTTCTTCAATTTTGTTCATTTTAGTTCTTGATAATCTAGCCATTCTTTTGTTATTGACTAAAATTTTATCCTTTCTTATTGTTAAAAAAAATGGATTTGCATATTTTTTTAATTCTCTTAAATTAATCATATTAATCCCTCTAAAAAACTAAATTATTTGAGATAAATCCACATTTTTTTCTAAAACTTTGGCAAAGTAGTTTAAACTTTTTTCTATGCTATCTTTATATAAATCTCCTTCAATTTTCTCTAAACCTTTTTTCTCTCTAATTTTGTTAATAATATAGTTCCTAAATTTATAATTTTCAAAAATTCCATGGAAGTAAGTTCCTATAACTAAACCATCACCAATTTTTTTAATTGAGCCATCAAATCCATTACCACAGTTTCCAAAACCTCTTTCGATTTTTATAAGAGGTTTTTCTTTACTGTATGTAATTCCTTCGTGAATCTCATAACCACAAACTTTAAATGTTTTATCATCTATATCTAAATAGCCATAAGAGTTTTTAACAACCTTGTCATTTCCAAAGTATGTTTTAGCGTCAAAAATATTTAAACCTTCGATACTTCCAATATCTGACTCTTTAAAATCTTTATCAATGAGTTTTTTCCCTAAAACTTGATAACCTCCACATATTCCAATAACTATTCCACCATCTTTTAAAAATTCTAAAATCTTTTCATCAAAATTATTTTCTTTTAAATAATATGCCTCTTTCGTTGAACTTCTTGATCCTGGGAAAATTAAAATATCCCCAGTAATGTCATCTTTGAAGTCAATAAATTTTATTAATGCGTCGTATCTTAAAGGGTCTAAATCAGTAAAATTAGATATTTTTGAAAATCTAACAACATTAACTTCAACTCCACTCTTAGCATTTCCAAAACTTCTTATGTTTTGTAATGCCTGACTATCTTCCTCTGGTAATACAAGATTTTCATCATAAGGCATAACGCCTAAAACTGGAATTCCTGTTAATTCTTCAATCTTCTCAATTCCATCTTTTAAAACATCAATATTTCCCCTAAATTTATTTATTATAATACCTTTAATAAGATTTCTCCATTTTTTTGGGAGTAGTTTTATAGTTCCATAGATTGAGGCGAAAACTCCTCCTCTATCAATGTCTGCAACTAAAATTGCATTAGCATTAACCATTTCTGCAATTCTTAGATTTGCTATATCATCCTTTAATAAATTTATTTCACAACAACTTCCTGCACCTTCCATAACTACATAATCATACTCCTTATTTAAAATTTCTAAACTTTCTTTAATTTTTTTCAAAAAGAAATTTTTATTTCTTCTATATTCATTGTAGTCCATATCTTTATAAACCTTTCCATGAACTATAACCTGTGATATAAAATTTCCTTTTGGTTTTAATAGTATTGGATTAAAATGAACAGATGGCTCAACTCTGGATGCTAAACTTTGTGTATATTGAGCCATTGCAATTTCTCCATCTTCTTTTGTTACTCTTGAATTTAAACTCATATTTTGAGATTTAAATGGGGCCACTTTATAACCTTTATTTGCTAAAAGCCTACACAATCCTGCGGCTATTGTAGTTTTTCCACTGTTAGATGATGTTCCAACTACCATTATAAACTTTGCCATTTGATTCACCAAACTTATTAATCTAATAACTTCTTTATTTTTAATTTTTATATAAATAAATTAAAATTGATTTGTGTGATACTTATGTTTGACTTAGAGACTAATAAAGTTATAAAAGAGATAGAGAATTTAAATAAAAAATGTCCTAAAATTGTATTTCAATCGCCTGAAGGCTTAAAATTATATGTTGAAAAAGAGATTGAAAAAATTAAAAAATATTTTAAGAATAAAGGAAAAAATGTTGAATTGTTTTTATGGGGGAATTCTTGCTTTGGAGCCTGTGATTTAATTGATGATTATGTTAAAAAATTAGATGTTGATTTAATTGTTCATTATGGACATGAAGAACTTGAATATGCCAAACCAGAAATTAAAACTTTATTTATTCCTACATATCATATATTTGATAAAGAAGATGAGAATAAAATACTAAATGACATAGAAAACTTTATAAATAAGTATAATTTAGAAGGAAAAAAAGTGGCAGTAACTACAACTGTTCAATATAAAAAACTTTTAAAAAAATTTAATCCTTATATAATCTTAGGTTGCAGAGGAGAAATTAAAGATGAAGACATTATTTTATTCGTTGGAACTGGGAGATTTCATCCTTTAATGTTAGCATACAAATATCAAAAAGAAGTTTATATATACAATCCTATTTCTAAATATTTTGATAAAATTTCTAAGGAAGAGGTTAATAAGTTTATAAAGAAAAGAATTACAGCAATAACTAAGTTAATGTTAAATAAGCCAAAAAAAGTGGGAGTTGTCTTATCAGTAAAAAAGGGACAGTTTAGAAAAAAGGTTTTTGATGAAATTACAAAACTATTAGAAAAAAATAATATAAATTATCTCCCAATTATTGTTGATAATGTGTCTCCGGAAATATTATTCTATGATTTAGATTGCTATATAATTGTAGCATGTCCAAGGATAGTCTTAGATGATTATATTTTATATAAAAAGCCTATATATACACCAGAGGAGTTTAAACTATTTTTAAATAACTCATTAAATTATAAATTTGATGAAATAAAAAAAGAGGATTTTTATTAGCAGAAAGTTCTATTTGTTGGAGGAATGCAAAGAGTTTTATTACAGTTTGGACAATTTATAGTAACCTTTTCAAGTTCATAGTATGCCTTAAATGGTCTCTTACAGTATGGACAAAAATATATTTTTTCTCCAGTTTTCTTGCATTCACCAACTTCGCCAACTGTTGGAAATCTTTCAAATGTTATGTCACTCTCTGTATTTTGATATTTGAAAAATTTTTTAACTATTACTAAATAAAGAGCAACTGCTTCATCATTTACACAATCTCCTCCACAGTATGGGCAAATATACATAAATTATCACCTCAAGAAATCTATTTATTCTTAGTTATATATATCATTTTTTTGTAATCTTTTTATATTACTTATATATTGTTAGATTTGCATAATTTTATTAAATAATATAATAATGTTAAAATAAACTATTTTTATGTTGGTGAAATTATGTGGAAAAAGTTAGAAAATTTGACAAGTAAAATTTACGAAAAGGCATTAAAAAGGAAAGGAGAGCATAGAATTGCACTGTTAATTGATGGACCCAATATGCTTAGAAAAGAGTTTAATATTGATTTAGATAAAATTAGAGAAGTTTTAAGTGAATTTGGAGACATTGTTATAGGTAGAGTTTATTTAAATCAATATGCGTCAGATAAATTAATAGAGGCCGTTATAAATCAAGGATTTGAACCAAAAATTTCTGCTGGAGATGTAGATGTTGAAATGGCTGTTGATGCCACCGAATTAGTGTTTAATCCAAATATTGATACTATTGCCTATGTAACAAGAGATGCAGATTTTCTTCCAGCAATTAGAAAGGCAAAAGAGAGAGGGAAAAAAGTTATTGTTATTGGGGCTGAACCTGGATTTTCAAAGGCTTTGCAAAATATTGCTGATTATGTTATAAAAATCGGAGAAGAGTTTCAATTAGATAAAGAAAAGTTAGAGAAAAAGAAAAAGTGTAAAAAAGTTGAAGAAAAACAATTAAGTATAGAGGATAGTAATGAAAATAATAAAAATTACGTAGAATCTTATGAAGATGTTAAAGAGTAAAATAAAGTTTATTTTATTCCAAATATTTTTCTTAAAACTGTTGATGTTGCAAATGAACAAAGTATATACCACCCTAACCATCCTAAGGCTGTATTAGACACTATTTTAAATCCTCCTTTGTAAATTAATGATCCTAACCAATGCCAGAAATTAATCAAGAGAATCTTAGATAATATTATTGGTAAATATACTACAACACCATTCCAATTAGGATGTAATTCCATATAAACTCCTCCAAATCCATAGACATGTCTCAAATAAATAAATATTAAAATTATTGGGACCCATGTATATATCATTGGCTTAAAACTCATTTTCATCAATTCAGCACTCATTTGCATGTATTTCTGTTGTTCCTCTTGAAGTTTTTCTAACATCTCTGGATTTTTTGCCATTTTTTTCATTTTAATTTGATATTCTTGAATTTCCTTTTTTAATTTAGCAACTTTTTCTTGATCTACTAAAAGTTTTGTAGCAATATTAACAATTAAAGATACAATTATAGCAATAACTAAAATTGCTATGGCAGGTGGTAGAACTTTTATTATTGGCATAAAAATTGCGTCTAAACTATTATAAAAGATATTTGTTATTGATTCAAACATAGATTCACCTTAAAAATTGTATTTAAGTTATTTAAGAACTTCAACAAGTTCTTTAACTGCTTTATCTAATAAGAAATCTCTATTTTTAATTATCTTAACTGTGGCTCCTGTTAAAACCGCATAAGTCATTGCAGCACATCTATTCATAAATATATGCTCTCCAATATCGACAGTAGATTCTAAATCTCTCTGTCTTGTTTCATCTGACAATCTTCTCATTAATATTTCATCAGTTTCAGCCTCAATTAATACAATAATATCAGGCTGTAACTCTTCTAAAACCCATGCAGGAAGTCCTGGTAAATATCCCTTAGGAGTTTTTATAGTGCTGTGAGTATCGACTACAATATTAGCCTCTTTTGCCATTTCAGCTATTTTTTTACCTGCTAACTTTTGTATTCTTTTCTGGACATCTGGAGGTAACTTTCTTAACTGGTCTCTATGCTCTACTAAACCTTCTTCTTTAGCGATTTCGAACATTACTGTTCCAAAATTAACTATTTTATATTCTATTCCTTCTTTTTTTAGTTCTTCTATTGCCTTGTTTGTAACTGTTGTTGAACCTACACCTGGCACTCCTACGATTACTACGACCTTATTTTTCATAGAGTATCACCTCATAATTTAACCATGCCTAAATTTTTAGATTAAATATTATTACTTATTTAATAATTTTGCTAAGGATGGATGTAACTCTTTTACCTTATCTTTTAAAATTTGTTCATACATTCTATACACGATAGATACTGTTAATAAAACCCCAGTTCCTCCACCTAATGCTCCAATAAAATCAGCTATAGCGGCTAAAAATCCGACGAAGGCTGAACTCATTACAGTTAATGGAGGTATGTATCTTCTCAATCTCTGCTCGATAGCCTTTTCACTTTTTCTAAATCCTTTAATAGCCATACCCAATGAGCCAATTCTTTTAGCCATACTCTTTGGATCTAATCCAGTAGTTTCTACCCAAAATATACCAAAGAATATACAACAAACTATCATTGCTATCATATATACTAACGCATGGAGAGGATCTGTAAATACACTTGTTAGTCCATAAGGTGTTGATAAATAATATGCTATTCCATCAACAGGTCTTCCATTTACATAGTGTCCAAGTAATGGGATACCTAATCTACTTAACACTAATCCCCAGAGTTGAATATTAGCAAATAATGCCGCAGATAAGATTACTGGAATGTTTGAAGTATAAACAAATCTTATAGGGTATTTACCAACAGCACCTTTAATTCTACCATGAGCTAAAGGAATTTCTACTCTTAAACATTCAGCATAAACAACCATTAAGAATACAATTATAGTTCCAAGTATTGGTGCAAGATATTCAAAATTAGGCATTCCATTAATTAGACTTCCAAAAAATCTCCATAAATATCCTTCAGGACCAAATGCTCCAACAAATATTACCTGTGAAACTCCTGCGGCAATAAATAATCCAATTCCAGAACCAATTCCATACTTTGAAACTATTTCATCTAAATATATTAAAATTATCGAACCTATTGCTATTTGTATAATTACTAAAAGTGCCAATAAAATAGGTAGATGTCCAAAAGCTCCAGCACCAACAAACATAACTGCCTCAACAAAACACATTATTATAGATAATAGTTTTTGACAACCTTGAAATAAGGCCCTATTTTCAGGAATTGACAAGTCCATTTTGATTATTCCTGAACCAACTAATAACTGCATAATAATACCAGCAGTAACAATTGGACCAATACCTAATGTAATCAATGTTCCTATTCTGGATGCAGTAACTGTTTGCCAAAATTGAAATATTGCAGGGATTTGGGCTCCCCCTGTATAAACATCAATAGTTCCCATAATGAAATATAAAACTAGTGCTATTCCAGTCCATTTAAGTTTTTCTTTGAAGGAGAGTTCTCTAATTGGTAATTCCACTTCAGGAATTTTTTCTAATATAGGAATTAGTTTTTTCATAAATTCTTCCAACATCTCACCTTTTTAAACATTAAAAACTACCTTATTAATATTAAAGAATTGTAATAAATAGTCTTAAAATTTATATAAATATTTTATCAAAAAAATTTTAAGAGATTGCAATCTTTAATAATTTGAATTAATAAATAAAAAATAAATAAAAAATAAGAAAATTTTATAGTTCTACAACTTCTCCACCAACAGATTCAATTTTTTCTCTTGCTTTTTCTGAAACTTCAATTGCTTTGACAATCATTGGAATTGTTATTTTTCCTTTACCCAAAACTTTCTCATATCCTAATTCTATAACATCTACAACATACTTTCCATCTTCTTTTTCGAATTTATCTGGATTTTTTAATACAATTTCTTCAAGCTCTCCAACATTAATTGTCTTTAATTTTTTGACTAAACTTGGATGTCTCTTAAATCCATATTTACCAAAGTGATCTGGCTCATATTTTATAATCCATGTCCATTTGTGTTTGTGTCCTCCTGCTAAACCTCTACCCCCTCTGTTTCCAGCTCCTCTTCTCTTTTTGTGGCTACCTCCACCACACGTTCTTGAACCTCTAATTTTCTTAACTTTTCTTTTTTTTCTAATCATAAATATCACCTTACATCATTTTTTCTAAAAGTTCGTTAATCTTTTCTCCTCTGTATCCTAAGGCTCCCCCAGCACTAAATGGTTTTTTAACACCCTTTCTTTCGAATCCTTTTCTTGGTGGATGTAATCTAAATACAGGTTTCAAGGGAGTTTCTTTTAATTTAATTTCTCCTTTTATAAGTTTTTCTGCTAACTCTTCAACTTCCATTCCAGTTAATTCCTTTATGATTTCTGGAGTAACTCTTTTATTTCCTGGAAGCCTACCTCTTTTTAAGATTAATTTAGTTAAAGTATCTTTATCAATTTCTCCCCATGTTACATAATCCTTAACTTTTTGTAACATTCCTTTAAATGTATCTGTTTCTGGAACAATCACACAATGATTAACCTTATGTAACCTTAACATTTTTAAGGTGTCTGCTATATCTCTCCTTACACCAATTCTTCCTCTTATTCTAATAACAGCATAAGCCATATTTCTCACCTTAATTATTAAAATATTAATTAAAATAGTCAGTTTTCGAAATAAAATGATTTATAATACTCTTCCTTCAATGATCCCTAATTTCTTTTTACTTTTCTCCATAACTCTTATAAAATTCAAACTCTTTAAAGCTTCAAATGTAGCCATTGCAAAGTTGTAAGTAGTTCTTGTTTCTCCAAATGTTTTTGTCCAAACATCTTTAATTCCTGCTAATCCTAAAACTGCCTTAGCGACATCTCCAGCAACTAATCCAACACCTTTTGGTGCAGGTAATATCTCTATTGCAGTACTTCCACACTTTCCATATCCTTTGTATGGAATTGAGTGAGGAGTTCCACAACCACACTCCCAGGAACCACAACCTCTCTTAACTCTAATAATATTTTTCTTTGCTTGAGCTATAGCTTTTCTTATTGCTGGTCCTACTTCTTTAGCCTTACCTTTTCCTACACCAACATAACCATTTCTGTTTCCTACAACAACAGTTGCTCTAAATCTTGCTCTTCTACCAGACTTGTGCATTCTTTGAACTAACTTTACATCTAAAACTTTCTCTTCCAAATCTGGAAGGAGTGCATCAACAATTTCAGGCTCTAATATTGGTAAGTTATTGTCTAATATGTAATCAATGTCTGTTATTTGTCCTTCTTTAACCATCTTTCCAATGGTTGTTTTTGGTTCCCACTCATCTATATTAAATCTCATTATCTCACCTTAAAACATGCTGTCAATCTTTGCCTTAATTTCTTCAAAGTGTTCTGGTAATTTTTCTGGTTCTAAACCTTTCTCTAAGTATTTTGAAAACTGTCTTTTGTATTTTTCCTCATCTTCTTCTTTTAACATCTCAGCATATGCTTTTATGTGTTCTCCTCTTATTCTATCTTCTGATGGTAATATCCACTCTCCATGTGGAATTTTCATTCCAGCATCTAAGGCTCCTTTTAGCATTGCAAATACTGCTGCTCCTTTTGTAGCTCTATGCAACCCAATATCTAAAACTGCCTCGGTATAACCCTTAGCTAAGGCTTTTTTACCTAACAAGTATCCTGTTAAGTATGCTGATGGCAAGTTTCCAGTATGTCCTTTATAACCTAACTTAATTAATTCTCTTGAATGAGCAGATACAACTGTTTTGTCACCTTTTTCATCATACAATACTATTTGAGCTATACAGTGATTTAAAGATTTTCTTACGACCAATCTTGGCTTTCTTGATAATAGTAATCTTAATCTTTTTCTGTAATCAGTTTTTGCTTCTCTTCTTCTTCTAAATTTAACTCTATAAGTTGGACCTGTAGCCATAACTTCTCACCCTGTTAAATTAAAAATTATTTATTGTTTTAAAAGGTCGTGTTCTTTCATATATAGGAAGAGGTGGCTCTTACTTCTGAATGCTCCACCTTTTGCCATTCTATAAAGCTTTCTATAAACTTTTGTATCGATTTTTCCAGTATCTCTTAAATATTTTAATGTTTTTCTTAAAGCTCTAATTGTAGCCATCCATTTTTCTTTTGGGGGAGTTCTTGCTCCTGCAGCCCCTCTTCTTGAACCTGGACCTCTTCTTCTACCTTTCTTTTTTTGTTCTTTCAATTTTTTAACTCTTGCACTACTTATTCCCTTTTTCTGTTTTTTCTTAATAACACCATCTTTAATTAAAGATCTTATATCATCTTTTGTCATTGCCATTTTAACTCTTTCTAACTGTGTTGGATCTATCCAAACTCTATCAATACCACATTTTAATATTTCAGCAGCTAATTTTCTTTGAATGGATACATCCATAATTATCACCCTATAATAAAAACAAATTATTTTTTATTTTCAAAATTAGTTCTCAGCAAATTTTAATAATTCTTCCTGTTTCTTTTCTGATATATTTAATATTCTTATTCCTAATTCTCTTGCTCTTTTGATGATCTCAATTTTCTTTCTCTTACCAACTGTTGAAGCAATCCTTGCTCCCTGTGTTTCAGGGTTTAATTTTTCTAAATCTTTAACATTATAAACTAAAATATCCTCTAAACCACTAGGATGTAATCCCCTAACGGCTTTGGGCATTCTGTATCCAATTTCAACGACAGGAGGCTTTTCTTTCCACTTTAATCTCATCTTACTATGTCTTCCTTTAGGTCTTCTCCATTTTTCTCCTAACCTTTTATGTCTGTGTGCCTCTTGTCTTATAAAGTCAGGCTTTTTCATTTTTAATTTAAATCTTAATCTTAATAGCCTATCCATATTATCTCCCTCTTATTTAAATTTTTAGATGACCTTTCCAGCCTTTTCTACAATATAAATTCCATCTTGGAAAACTCTTGGATCTTTATCTTTAATTCTTGTAGCCTGTTCTATATTGGCGGCAGTTTGCCCTACTTTTTCTTTATCGATTCCAGTAACTATAACATCTTCTCCACTAACTTTGACTGTAACTCCTTCTAAGATTTTCGCTCTTCTTGGATGCTTCTCTCCTAAGAAGTTTTCAATGATGACTTCATTTCCTTTTACAGTAACTTTCATTGGGAAGTGTGCATATCTAATTTTTAGTTTGTATGTAAATCCTTCTGTAACTCCTTTAATCATATTATTTATATGTGCTGTTATAGTTCCAATCATTGCTTTATCTTTTCTTCTTGGGTATTCGCAAGATACAACAATTTCATCTCCTTCTTTTTTAATTACAATTTTTGGATGTTCAAATTTTCTTCTTAATTCTTTTCCTCCACTTTTAACAACGACTTCATTGTTATTTATTTCAACTTGAACATTTTCTAGAATTTTAATTCTTCTTTCAAGATAGGCAGCAACTGGCATAAACTCACCTCAAAATATAGATTTAATTTTTAATAAAATCGTGTTTAATAGACGTAAGCTAATAATCTTCCACCTAACCCTTTTCTCTTTGCTTCTTCATGGCTCATAACTCCCTGAGTAGTTGAAACTATTAAAATCCCAAAATCTCTTGCTGGCAAGTATCTTTTTTCAAACTTTTCATATCCAAATTTTTTAACAGGAAATCTTGGCTTTATAGCACCACATTTGTTTATCTTACCTACTAATTCAACTTTATAAATTCCTCCTCTTCCATCTTCTATAAATTCAAATTCTCCTATATAGCCATGATCTTGCATAACTTTTAAAACTCTCCCTATTAACTTAGATGCAGGTTTTATATACACTACTTTTTTACCCACTCTCTCACAGTTGGAAATATGATTTAATGCATTCGCTAGTGGGTCCATTAAACTCATGTTTTCCCTCCAAAAGAATTTTTAAATGATTTTTAAGATTAATATTTTTATTAGTCAAGTTTTTTAAAACCTAATTTATGAGCTATTTCTCTAAAACATTGTCTGCAAAGGTTTAATCCATACTTCCTAATTAATCCTGGTCCTACATGACCACATCTTTGACATGGTCTAATACCATATCCATACTTTTTTTTCCAAGGTTTTTTAGCCATATATATCACCCTTTTTCTTATTGTGCTTCTTCTTCCTCTAAAACTCTCTCAACTTTAATTCCAAAGGTTTTTTCTATAAATTCAATAGCCTCTTCTCTTGTTAATCTATGTCTTCTTGGAACTTTTGCTCTACATCTTTTTCTTCTTTTTACTCTAAATCCAGGTCTCTCTAATGTTACACAAACATCCATCCCAAAAATTCCAATCATTGGGTCATATTTTTGTCCAGGAAAATCTATATGTTCGTGGATACCAAATGAGAAGTTTCCATAATCATCAAATGAATAATCATATAATTTTTTACCTTCTTTTTGGAAAGCCTCAAAAGCATTTTTTAAAAATTCTTCTGCTTTTTTACCTCTTAGGGTAACTTTTAATCCAATAGGTAATTTTTTTCTGATACCAAATGTTGGGTTTGTCTGCTTAGCTCTTGTTCTTATAGGTTTTTGTCCAGTCAACTCTTCAATAACCTTTTCTCCTTTTGTTAATCTATCTCCACTTTCTCCTACTCCAAAGTTAACAACAACTTTTTCAATTCTTGGTTTTAACATAGGATTTTTTTGCCACAATTCTTCAAAGCTCATGTTTCTCCCTCATTACTTTATAATAACTTACAACTTAATAATAGGTTCTTCATCTCCAACGACAAAGACATAGTCTTTAACTGTCTTGAATTTGTCTCCTTCTAAGTTTTCTAATGTAACTATGTCTGGATAAATTCCTCTTTTCTCAATTTCAACAATTCTTGCGAAGTCTCCAACGTGTTTTCCTCCGGTAATGTATGCTAATTTCCCAACTTCAAATGGAATATGTGCTTTAATTTCTTGATCTGGAATTGAAATTAATAAAGTGTCTCCAGTTTTATATACATCCTCTTTAGGGTTTGTAGGATCTGAAACTCTAATTAATATGTTTCTACCATCGTGTAAGTTTAGTTGAATGTGACCTCCTTTAACAACAGTTTTGTTTTTAATTTTACATAATTTTAAATCTGGATTTTCTGTTGGTCTTAATTTAATTCTTCCTTTCCTGTCGAATAAAACTCTGTAATTTTCATTTGCATCAGGTAATGAGACTACATCCATCAATCCAACAGGTAACTTTTCCTCTTTTCTAACTCTTCCATCAACTAAAACTTTACCCATCTTAATAATTTTTTTAGCCTCTCTTGCATTGTCAGCATATTTTAAAATATCTCTAATAATAAGTAAGAGAGGTAATGACTCACTCATTGGGTGAGCTCCTGGTAAAGGTCTAACAGTAAATTTAGCTACTTTTCTAGGTAATTCCCATCTAACTGGAGCGGCTAATCTTTTCAAATGTCTTTTTGGACCTTTTTTTCCCATTCTTTCACCTTAATATATTTTTAATGTTTTACTTTTTAATATGTTTGAATCTTCTTTCATCTTTGTCATAGAGTTTAATAATCATAACATTTGATGGATGAATTGGATATGGAACTTCTTTTCCATCTTGTCTTTTGTTGTAAGCTCCTTCAACATGGATTCTGTATCTTTTTAAATCAACTTTTGTTACTTCTCCTTCTAACCCTTTAAAGTTTCCTCTCATTATTCTTACAATATCTCCCTTTCTAACCGGAATGGCGTTTTTACCTAATTTTTCCTTTAATTCTTTTGATAACATTGCAGACATAACCTTTCTTCTCAAATGAAGTGGTGCGTTAAATAACGCTTTTCTTTGTTTTCTTGGCTGTTTTGACTTAGTAAAAGCCATAATTTCACCTATAAAAATTTGTTTAATTTGTTTATACTATTATTTTAGCAATTCTCGCAATACCTGGCCATCTTTCTGCTGCTTCTTTAGCGACAGGTCCTTTAATATCAGAACCTTTTGGGTTGCCGTCTGGAGTTACTATAACAACTGCATTATCTGCAAACTTAACTCTTGTTCCGTCTGGTCTTCTAATTTCTTTTCTTTGTCTTATAACAATAGCAGGTAAAACCTGTTTTCTCATTTCAGGAGTTCCTTTTTTAACGGTAACGATAACCATATCCCCTACTCTTGCAGTAGGTAATCTTCTTGCTACACCTTTATAGTTTCTCACAGCAATAATTTCTACTTCCTTAGCTCCTGTGTTATCAGCACAAATGCATCTTGCACCTACTGGTAGAGCCCTTACAGGTTTTGAACCAATTGCTTTCATATCCTTCACCTGTTAGATTTTTATTCATTAGATGTTTCATCTACTCTTCCTAATTTTTCAACGACAACAAATGATTTTGTTTTGCTTATTGGTCTACATTCCATAACCCTTACTATATCTCCTACTTTTGCATTTATACATGGAGGATTATGAGCAACTAATTTTGAAGTTCTTCTTTCATATCTTTCATATTTTTTAATGTATTTTATGATTTCTCTTTTGATTATAACAGTCTTGTGTGGTTTATCACTAACAACAACTCCTACGAAACTTTGACCTCTTACTGGTAGAGAGCCGTGAAATGGACAATGTTTGTCATCACATTCTACTTCTGGAGCTTTTACTGAAATTCCTATATTTTTTGCTACCATGGTCTTTACCTCCAATTTTGCTTATTGTTTATAAATTAAATAATAAAATACATAGCATTTACAAATGTTAAAAACCTATATATTACTTTAACGGTTGGGGCAAAAAAGAATAAAAGGAAAATTAATAAGGATATATGATTTTTATCTTTTTTTTCAGTCTTTCTTCTGGCCTTCCTATTAACAATCTACCATCAACTTTCACTTTACATCCTTTTAGTTCAAACATAAAGGTTGCAATGTCTTTTGGAATTATTACTTCTTTACCATTTTCTTTTTCTATTATTAAAGTATTTCTTGTTTCATCTACTACTTTCCCTTTAATGCCAATCATTGACTTATTTTTTGAATCGATAATAGTAACTTTAAGTCCTATAAGTTCATGTCTTAATATGTTGTGAGGAGTTATCATAATGCCCCAACCGTTTTACGGGGACGGGGTGTGCCCTATAAAAGGGCATCCGCGTCCCCATTTTATTTAACAAATAAGACAACAAAAATAAAGAGAGGAATTATTAAGATTATCTTACTTCAATAGAATCTTTTGAATATCCCATCTTAACTAAAATTTCAGCGACTTTTTTTCTATGATCCCCTTGAAGTTCAATAGTATTATCTTTAACAGTTCCTCCACAGGCACAGATATCCTTTAATTTTTTAGCAAGTTCTTTTAAGTCAATAACACTTGCATCAAAACCTTCGATTATTGTCATTAACTTACCAAATCTTCTCTTTGTAACATATATTTTTATTTTTTGTTCTTCTTTGGCTATTTCTTCACAAACACATAGTTCTTTAGGTAATCCACACCTTGGGCAGATCTCTGGCATTACTGCACCTCTAAGTTTTACTCTTTATATGGGTAGAAATTATATTTTTATAATATTTATAGGAAGTATTTAAATTTTTCCAATATAAAGTTATTTTGATTACCGTTATTGTGAAGCCATTCTTTTCTTTTCATTCATTATTGTTAATATTCTTGCAATAGTTCTTTTAATTTCTCTCATTCTACCTGGATTTGTTGGAGATCCAGAAGTAGCTATACTAACTCTTTCCTTTAACAACTCTCTTTTAAGTTCTACAAGTTTTTCTTTTAATTCATCAATAGACATTTCTCTTAACTCATTAGCTCTTAATATTGCCATAATCTTTCACCTTATATAGTATTTTATTGTTCCTCCTCTTCTACTACATGTTTAACTTCTGCATCTTCTTTAATTATAATTTCATCTGGTAATAAAACATCTGGTCTCATAATTTTTACTGTAACTCCAATAATCCCAGGCTTTGTTTTTGCAATTGCTCTTCCCTTATCTACTAAATCCTCAGCAGGTTCTCCACAGTGTTTCATATATCCAGCCATAAATTTCTCAGTTCTTGCTCTTTCTCCAGTTAATTTTCCAGAAATAATTACTACAACTCCCTTAGCACCAGCATTCATAACTCTTCTTACAGCAGTATGTCCAACTCTTCTGAAATGTAATCCTCTCTCCAATGACTGAGCTATTTTTAAAGCGACAACTTGAGCATCCAAGTCAGGATTTTCTACGGGCTTAACATCGATTTGTGGTTTTTCAACACCAAACTCTTTACTTAATGTTTCAGTTAATTCTCTTATTCTACTACCTCTTCTACCTATAACAAAACCAGGTTTTTCAGCATATATTATAATCTTTGTTCCTATTGGTGTTTTTCTTATCTCACAGTGACTGTAACCTGCTCTACTTAACTCTTCTTTAAAATATTCATCAATCAATAATCTTTTAACATTTTCTTTAACAAATACTCTTTCAATCATCATTCCACCTTTTATAAATTATTTTTAGTGGTATTCTTCTAAGATAACTTGTATATGAACGGTTTCTTGGAACTTAGGAGTGGCTCTACCAAATGCTCTTGGCATGTATCTCTTTATTGTAATTCCTTTATTTGTTGAGATATGTTTTATTCTCAATTTTTCTACATTTAAACCTTTGTATTCAGCATTTGCCTTTGCATAGTTTAATATCTTTAAGATTGCCTTAGCTGCTTTAACTGGGTATCTTCCTGCAGGCCATCCTAATTTACCTTTTCTGTGTCCTACTTTTTTGCAGTGTCTTCTAAATAGAACTGGTCTTTTCATAGTAATAACATCTTCTAAGAACTTTATAGCTTCATCTAATTTCATTCCATTTATTGATTTACAAATCTCTCTTGCATGCTTTCTTGATATTGGAATGTTTCTTCCCATAGCTCTTGCAGTTTTTTCAGGATTAACCTGTATTTTATATTTTAATTTACCCATAATATACCACCTTTAATAATGTTTAAGGCTAATAAATTTTAATTGTTTCTTTAAGTAATAATATATCAATAGATTGAATTAAATCCATAATAATTGAAAGAGATAGAATTTTAGAATGTAAGAATATAGAATTTTTAAAGTGTTATATATAATTTACGAATAAACGAAATAACAAAATAAAAGTGAATATTGCTTAAATAATTTAAAAAAGTTACAAAATTTATGCTAATGAAACTTCTACGGTTTCTACACTTTCAACATCGTCAATTTCAGCTAAAGCATTTTCTATAGGTTCTGTTCCTCCTTCTCTTTCTTCCATTTCAATAACTACATATACTGTGTATAATCCAAAAGCTAATGGCTCATCAAATAATCCTCTTATAGCAACATCCTGAGTTTCTAAAACTTTTTTTACTTTTTCTTTTAACTGTTCTTTATCAACTTCTGGGCTTTTTGGCATTATTTTTATTTTTGCTAACACTGACGCCATTATTTCACCACATTATTTTTATTATGGTCCCTCAAATCCACACTTTGGACACTTGTAAGGGTTGTTTAATTTTCTACATTTTTCACATCTTACTATCTCTACCTCTCCACAGTTTGGACATAAAAATTTTGTTGATTTCTCTCTTGGAGCTATTTCAGCATTACAACTAATACAAATGTATTTCATATTTTTCACCTTTAATCTATAACAATTTTTGTATATATGTTAGGTTTTTCTTCTAAAATATCAATAACTCTCTGAGGATATTTGCCATTTACAACATAAGCAGTCATTTTAAATTTTTTTAAGAGAATAGGAAAAGTTTTATCTACAGAGGTTAAGCCTTGTATTTCATTCGCATTAATAATATTTAATAGTTTCCCTCCAGGGAACTTATCATATATTCCATCAACATCTGTAGCTATTATTATTTCTTTAACATCTAATAGATTTCCAATATATAAACTTAATGAGTCTGATGTTACATCCCAAGAATGTTCAGATATGTCAGTGGATATTAAAATTTTTGAGGGTAATAATATTGCTATTTTTTCTTTTTTTATTTCTCTTTTTAAATCAAACAATGTATCATATGCTTTAATATTTCCTATTTCAGAGTAAATTTCTCCAATTAAGTCCATACATTTTATTGCTAATTTGTGAGATAATGAATTTGAAAGATTTAAAGATTTGCCTATTTTTCTAACAACATTTGCGAATTCTCCTCCTCCTGGTATTATAACGATATTTTTATTATTTTTTTTAGCATAATTTTTTAGTGTTTTTAATAAAGGTTTGGCATCATAGGTTAAAGAACCTCCAATTTTTACAATGTGCATACTCTCACTGTTTTAAAATTTCATAGAAAACCTTAGCCATTTTTACTAAATCCTCTATTTTAATGTATTCATTAGGTTGATGGGCAGTTTCTTCTCCAATACCCCAAACTCCTACTTTATAACCCTTATATCTTAAAAATGCTGCAACAGTACCTCCGCCCATTCCACAAAGTTTTGCCTCTCTATTTAATACTTTTTTAATAGCATTTTTCAACTCTTTAATAATTTCTGAATTTTCGTCTGTGTAATTTGGATTTTCTAATTTTAATATTTCATAATTTATTTTTGGAGTTGTTGAGTTATCATAGTGTTTAATGTATTTTTTAAAGTTGAATTTTTCTATAAACTTATTTATATAATTTAAAACATCCTCTATTTTGTAATTTGGTAAAATTCTACAATCAAATACAACCTCTACACTTCCAGGAATTGTATTTGGATTAGTTACATTGTTTTTTAACATAGTTGGTTCAAATGTTGAATATTTTGGAAGAAATATTGGATTTTTTTCAGAAAAAGTTTCATATAGATTTTTATATAATTCATTTGCAAAATTAAATAAAATAATATTTGAGTTCAATCCACTTTCTGGCATGCTTCCATGACACTGTTTCCCTTTAATTGTGAATTTTATCCACAATATTCCTTTTTCTCCAATCTCAATAAATTCTCCCGTTGGAGTTCCAAAATCAGGGACAATTATTAAATCATCTTTTTTGAATATCTCATTTTCAAAGTTATTTAAGAGATATTTTAAGCCGTATTCACTACCATCTTCTTCATCAGAAACAAAGATTAAAGATAAGTTATATTTTGGAGTAATTTTATTCTCAAAAATCATTTTTAATAATAGTATAGAGGAAACTATCCCTTTATGGTTATCTTCTGCTCCTCTACCATAAATTTTTCCGTCTTTAATTACAGGTTCATAAGGATTTGTATTCCATAAACTTATATCACCTTCTGGGACAGTATCTAAGTGAGATATAATATGTAAAGTTTTTTCTTTTCCAAAATCTACTTTAAATACTATATTTGGCCTCTCAATGCCATATTTGTCAGTAGTATTATATTCTTTTAAGGAGTAGTTTTTTATGTCATATTTTTTAACATATTCCATTAACTTTTTTTTAACATACTCTGCTTTTTCTTTCTCTCCTTTTCCACCAAATGATGGATTAACTGAGTTAATTTTTATTAAATCACTTTCCAATTTTATGGCTTCTTCTATTAAGTTCATAATCATCATCTCAATTTTTAAATTTTTAATGTGAATTATTTATTTATATCTAATAAAAACCTTTTTATATTATTGAAATTGTTAAATTGGTGCTTAGTATGAAGTGCTCAAAATGTATTAAAAAACTTTGTTATATTGGAAAAAATTGCGGAAAGGATATAATTAAAGAACTTTTAGAAGAATACTATAAAAAAGAGAATTTGAAAATAACTAAGGTTTCTTCTTATATAGAGGCTTCATACTATATGAAAAAGACAAGATTGGAGGAAATTATTGAATTTTGCAAACTTATGGATTATAAAAAGATTGGCATAGCATTTTGCATAGGTTTAGAAAATGAAGCAAAAATATTGGATGAAATTTTATCACAACATTTTGATGTTTATTCTGTTTGTTGTAAAGTTTGTGGAATTGATAAGGATATTTTAAAATTAAAGAAAATTAACAATAATAATAAAGAGGCTATGTGCAATCCCATAGGACAGGCTAAAATTTTAAATGAGATTAGGACTGATTTAAATATTATTGTAGGTTTATGTATAGGGCACGACATTTTATTTCAAAAATATTCAAATGCACCAACAACAACATTTATTGTTAAAGATAGAGTTTTATCTCATAACCCAGCGGGGGCTTTATATAGCAAATACTATTTAAAAAAGTTAAAAAATTTAAAATCTTAGTGTGATAGAATGAAAAAAATGAAAGATTTAAGACCAATAATATGGGATGATAATAAAAAAGAACTGATATTAATTGATCAAAGAAAATTACCTCATAAATTGGAGTATTTTGTTTGTAAAAATTATAAGGATGTTGCCTATGCAATAAAGGATATGATAGTTAGAGGAGCTCCTGCTATTGGTGTCTCTGCAAGTTATGGAATGGCATTGGCTGAAATTAGGGGAGATGACATTTATAAGGCATACAACACTTTAAAGAATACAAGACCTACAGCAGTTAATCTATTTTGGGCATTGAATAGATGTTTAAAGGCATATAATGAAGGAAGGTCTATATTGGAGGAGGCAAAAAAAATTCATGAAGAAGATATAGAAACTTGTAAAAAGATTGGAATGATAGGAGAAAAACTTATAGAAGATGATGACACAATATTAACTCACTGTAATGCTGGGGCTTTAGCAACTTCTGCTTATGGAACCGCCTTGAGTGTTATTAGATTTGCATATTATAATGGAAAAAAGATTAAAGTTATTGCAGATGAAACAAGACCAAGATTGCAAGGGGCTAAATTAACAGCCTTTGAGTTAAATTATGAAGGAATTCCAGTTAAAGTTATTACTGATAATACTGCTGGATTTTTAATGCAGAAAGGAGAGATAGATAAAATTATAGTTGGAGCAGATAGGATCTTGGTAGATGGAACTGTATATAACAAAATAGGAACATATAGTTTGGCAGTTTTAGCTAAATATCATGAAATTCCTTTCTATGTAGCCGCTCCATTATCTACTTTTGATTTAAAAAGTTCTGAAAAGGATGTTATTATAGAAGAGAGAGATGAAAAAGAAGTGGCATATATTGAAGGTGTAAGAATAATTCCAGAAGGCGTTAGTTGCTACAATTATGCTTTTGATAAGACACCTCCAGATTTGATAACTGCAATAATAACTGAAAAAGGAATAATAAAACCAAAAAAAGAAGAAATTTTAAGATTATACTAAGTGTTATAGAGGATTATTATGAGAGTTTTATTAATGGGAGGTACTAAGGATAGCGTAGAGATTGGTAAAAGATTAAGAAGTTTGGATAATTTATTTATTTTATATACTTCAACAACAGATTATGGAGGAAAGTTAGGTTTAGAATTTGCTGATAAAATAATTGACAAACCTCTAAATAAAAATGATTTAAATAAAACAATAAAGAAATATAATATTGATGTTTTAATTGACGCTACGCATCCCTTTGCTATAAATGCAAGTAAAAACGCTATGGAGGTTTGTAAATCTAACAATATAGAGTATGTAAGATTTGAAAGAGAATGGAAAAAAATAGAGCATCCAAATGTTATTTATGTTAAAGATTTTGAAGAAGGGGCGAAATTAGCTAAAAAATTTAAAAAAATCTTCCATATGGCTGGAATTAAAAACTTAAAAACTGTTGTTGATATAGTAGGAAAAGATAAAGTTGTTGCCAGAGTTTTACCAATTTCAGTAAATGAGGCTTTAAAAATTCTACCTCAGCAGAATATTGTAGCAATGTATGGAACATTTTCTAAGGAATTAAATAAATATTTAATAAGAGATTACGGATGTGATGCTATCATAACCAAAGATAGTGGGAGTAGTGGAGGATTTTATGAAAAAGTTTATGGTGCCTTAGAAGTAGGGGCTAAGGTTATAGTAGTTGAAAGACCTAAATTGAACTATCCAATATGTTTTAGTGATATAAATGAACTTATTAATTATTTAAAGGATAAATTATAAAAAGTTGATAAAATGGGAGATTACAAAGAATTTTTAAGAAATTTTAGAGAAAAAAATCTAAAAAAAAGGAAAGTGAGAGATAAAAATAAACCTATTGCAGTGTGGATACAAGATGACATTTATAGAGATTTTAAAATTGGTAAATCATTAACTATAATTTTAAGAACAGAAGGATGTTTCTATGCAAAAGAAGGAGGATGTATAATGTGCTCTTACCTAATGGACTCATCTCCTGAAAAAATAACATCTGAAAATATAATAAATCAATTTAACTATGCAATTGAGAAATATAAAGAAAAGTTAAAAGAGTTAAAAGATTTCAGTGTTAAAATATTCACTTCTGGAAGTTTTTTAGATGATAGAGAAGTTCATAGGGAGGCGAGAGAGTATATATTTAAAAAACTTAGTGAATTTGAAAATTTAAAAGAAGTAGCTATAGAATCAAGACCAGAATTTATAACTGAAAAAAAATTAAATGAAATTAGAAAATATTTAAATATCAATGTGGAAATTGGTGTAGGAATTGAAAGTTTTAATGAAGAAATTAGAAATTATGCAATAAACAAAGGAATAACTAATGAACAAATTATTAAAGTTATAGAATTAGCAAAAAATTACAATATAGGAATAAAAGCCTATTTATTAATAAAACCTCCTTTTATAACTGAAAAAGATGCAATAAAAGATGCTATACAATCAGCAAACGAATGTATAAAGTTGGGCTGTTCAAGAATATCATTCTGTCCTACTACAATCCACAAAGGAAGTTTAATAGAATACTTCTGGAATAAAAATCAATATAGACCACCATTTTTATGGAGTATTATTGAAATATTAAAAAATGTAAAAAAAGAAAATAAAAATGCTTTGATTATGTGTGATACTTCAGGAGTTGGTAGTGAGAGGGGGGCACATAATCTATATGGATGTAAGTGTAACAAAATAATTAAAAAAAGATTAGAAAAATTTACTTTAACGCAAGATATTGATGTTTTAAATGTAGAATGCGAATGTAAAAAGTTATGGGAAGCATATTTATATGTTGAGAGTAAAAATATAGTTCCTTTAGGGGATGAGAGAAAAATTTTCAAATAATATTTTTATTCAGGAATACCTACTTCTGGAACCATAACACTTAATTTAACAAGTTTAACTCCTTTTAAGGCTGTTAATTTATCAGTTAATTCTCTAATCCTTTTAGCATCTCCTCTAACTAATATAGATTCTAAACAGTGGTCATGGTCTAAGTGTAAATGCAAAGTGGCAACAATTATATCAGTATATTCATGCTGAATCTCAGTAATTTTTTCCATAACATCAGATTCATGATGATTATAAATTACGCTAATATTTCCTGCTCTTTCTCCTTCTAAACTGTGTATCCATTTGTGTTTTATTATATAATCTCTAATAGCATCTCTAATAGCTTCACTTCTACTAGCATATCCTCTTTCAGCAATTATTTTATCAAATTCTTCTAGGAGTTTTATTGGGAGAGATATGCTTATTCTATCCATCTCAGTCATAGTCCCCCTCATAAAATTTTTAAATAATTAAGTAATACTTATTACTATTTAATATCCAATATATAAGATTAACTATGATGATAATAATACTAAAAAATTATTAATAAACAATTTCAAAAAATACATATAGAGTGTTAAAATTAATTTTAATATGGTGAGAAAATGACATTAGTTATATGCTATTATGGAAATAACGGGGCTGTTATTGGAGGCGATCGAAGACAAATATTTTTTAGAGGCAATGAACAAAATAGAAAATTATTGGAAGAAAAATTATACAATGGAGAAATAAAGTCAGAAGAAGAATTATATAAATTAGCTGAAGAACTTAATATAAAAATTATAATTGAAGACAATAGAGAAAAAGTTAGAAAATTATCTGATTCAGTTGTCGTCGGAGAAGTTAGAAGTTTAGGAATAGATGCAAAAAGAAGAAGAGTTTATGCTACCAAAGGAAAATGTGCAATTTTAGAAATTTTAAATGATGAAGTTACAAATCAAATAATAAAAGAAGGCTTTGGAATAGTAGTTTTTGGAAATAAATTTTTAAAAAAGAAAGCTGAGGAAGAATTAAAAAAGACAGCTAAACTTTTTCCAATGATGCCATTAAAAAATATTGAGGAAACTATAAAAAATATTTTTGAAAAATTTAAGTGGAATCCCACACTAAGTAAGGAGTATGATATATATAGTGTAAATAAATATGAAAAAAATTTTGAAGAAGTTATTAAGAAAGATATAGAGGAATTATTTAAATATAGAGATAAATTAAGACAGAAGTTGATTGACTTTGGAAAGGTTATGACTATTGTTAATAAAATTGTAAAAAATGGAGAAATCGGAATTATTAAAGATGGAAAACTACATCTTTATGATGACTATATAGCCATAGACAAAATAGATCCTAATCCAAATGTATTTAAAGTAATAGAAGTTGAAGGAGATTTTAAAGATGGAGATATAGTAGTGATTGAAAACGGCGATATGAAAATAAAAGGAACCAATAAAAAAGTAATGACAAATTATATAATTTGCCATAAATTTTGAATAACCAACTGATGACAAATGATTAAAGTTATATACTAATTATTACATTAGTAAATTAAAGAGGTATAAATTTTTAGTAACTTTCTAAATTAATATAATTAGTAAAAGGTGACATTAATGGCAATAGCGATTGCAATTGCTTCTGGAAAGGGTGGAACTGGAAAAACAACAATTGCTGCTAATCTTGCTGTGGCTATGGCAAAATTTGGAAAAAAAGTTGCAGTTTTAGATGCAGACATTGCTATGGCAAACTTAGAGTTAATTATGGGTTTGGAAGGGAAACCTATAACATTAAATGATGTTTTAGCAGGTAGGGCTGATATAAAAGATGCTATTTATGAAGGTCCTGAAGGAGTTTTGGTAATTCCAGCAGGTATATCTTTAGAAAAGTTCAAAAAGGCCAATCCAGAAAAACTCGAAGAAGTTTTAAAAGCTATACACGATTTAGTTGAAATATTAATCATTGACTGTCCTGCAGGTATTGGAAAAGAAACATTAATTGCTATATCATCAGCAGATGGTGTTGTAGTAGTAGTAAATCCTGAAATTTCTTCAATATCAGATGCTTTAAAAGTTATAGCAATTACAAGAAGATTAGGAACTGAAATCTTAGGAGCTATTGTTAATAGAGTTTCAAATGAAAGTACTGAATTGAGTGCTAAAGCAATAGAAACTATTTTAGAAGTTCCAGTTATTGGTGTTGTTCCAGAAGATCCACATGTTAGAAAAGCCGCGGCATTTGGAACTCCATTAGTTATATTATATCCTGACTCTCCAGCAGCTCAGGCAATTATGGAAATCGCCGCAAAATTAATTGGAGTTAAATATGAGGCGAAAATTAAGAAGAAAAAAGACACCTTTATCTCCAGGTTCCTTAAAGGATTGTTTGGGGGGAGATAATAATGGATTTGACGATACTGTATATTATTGTAACGATTAGTATCCTGTTAAATATAATATTGGGTATAAAAGTAATACAACTACAAAAAGAATTAGAAAATGTTAAAAAAGCTACAAGATTAACAAAAGAGGAGGTTGAGAAACTAAATGAGAGGTTAAGAAAATTAAAAATTGAGGGATAATTATGAAAAAAATACTTTTACTCCTCCTTTTAATATTTTCAATTGTAGAATTAAGTTATGCTTTAAATAATTCCGAAATATATAATATCTCAAAGGATACAAAAAATGTAACTATTATAACAAACACCAGTAATATTCCAAAAAAAACTAATGCGACTGCTATTGATGCTACTGTTACAAATAACACTAATAATTCAAATGGATCAAACAATGTAATCATTAATAGTAATATGAAATATCAACAAACTCAACAGCAAAATACTAACTTTATATTTATCTTCTTTTATGGACTTTTAGGATTAATATTGGGAATAATATTTGGATATGTTGTCATATATCTAATTAAATTATAAATATTATTAACTTTTTTAAAGTTTTAAATATCGTGATAAATTATGATTATTGCAGTAATTCCTGCTTATAACGAAGAGAAAAATATTTTAAAAGTTTTAAAAGATTTAGAAAAGTTGAAAATTGATGTTATAGTAGTTGATGATGGTTCTATAGATAATACTTCAAAAGTTGTTAAAGATTTTGCTAAGAATTGCAATATTAAAGTTTATTTGATAAGAAATGAAAAAAATTTAGGTAAAGCAAAAGCTATTGAAGTTGGAACAAAATTTGCATTATCTTTAAAAAATTATAAATATATTATATACATTGATGGAGATTATCAACACAAACCTATGGATATTCCAAAACTATTAAATAAATTAAAGAAATATAATGCAGATGCTGTTTTTGGAGTTAGAAAATATAAATATATCCCTTTCCATAGGAGAATATCCAACTTCTTTGCATCTATTTTAATTTCATTGGCAGTTTTTATATATGCAAAGAGATTCTATTTTTTTAGAGATGTCCAATGTGGATTTAGAATTATAAAGGCAGAGTTATTAAAGGATATTAACTTTGGAGAAGGTTATGCTGTTGAACACTTTATCGCCTTACAGTTAGCAAAAAAAGGGGCTAAGATTGTTGAAGAGTATGTAAATGTTGAATATCATGATGAAGCAGTTTCATATATAACAATTAGGAAAATCTTAGAAGTCGCTGAGAAGGTTATAAAGTTTATTTTCTAAATAACAGTAAGGTTTAAATATTATGTTAAAAAATATAAGCAGAAAATATATTCATAGCATGACGGTTTTAAAATTTATTAGTTATTAAACAGTTAAAAACAGGTGATGATAATGGCTACTTTGAGACCTAATAGATGTTACAGAGATGTGGATAAGCCACCATACACAAGAAAAGAGTATGTTAAAGGTGTTCCACAACCAAAAGTAGTTCATTACATAATGGGTAATTTATCAGCAGAGTTCCCAGTTAAAGTTAATTTAGTTTCTACAAAACATATTCAAATAAGACACAATGCTTTAGAGGCTGCGAGAGTTGCGGCAAACAAATATTTAACAAAGAAATGTGGAAGATTAGGATATAAATTTCAGATTAGAGTCTATCCACACCAAATTTTAAGAGAACACAAGATGGCTACAGGAGCAGGGGCTGATAGAATTTCAGACGGTATGAGATTGGCATTTGGAAAGCCAATTGGAACAGCTGCAAGAGTTAGAGAAGGACAACCTGTAATGACTGTTTGGGTTAATCCTGATAAATTCCAAGATGCTAAGGAAGCATTAAGAAGAGCGGCAATGAAATTACCAATGCCTTGTAAAATCGTTGTTGAGCAAGGAAAAGAGTTACTCAAATTTTAAATTAACTATTTTTTATTATATTTCAGATCAATATATTTAAATCTACAAAGATAAAAAAGTTTATATACTTCTTTAATAAAAATAATTATATAACATTAAAAAGGGGATAGAAAATGAAATTTATTGCATGGTTAGATGAACTTTCAAATAAAGATGTTAATATTGCTGGTGGAAAAGGGGCCTCATTAGGAGAAATGTGGAACGCTGGTTTACCAGTACCACCAGCATTCGTAGTTACTGCTGATGCTTACAGATACTTTATAAAAGAAACTGGTTTAATTGACAAGATAAAAGAGATTTTAAAGAATTTAGATATCAACGATACAGATAAGTTAAATGAGGCTTCAGAAAAAATTAGAAAGATGTTTGAAGAGGTAGAAATGCCAGATGATTTAAAACTTGCTATAATTGAGGCATACAATAAATTGTCAGAAATTTGTAATGAAGAAGATGTAACTGTTGCAGTGAGAAGTTCAGCAACTGCCGAAGATTTGCCAGATGCAAGTTTTGCAGGACAGCAAGACACTTATTTGAATATAAAAGGAGCAGAGAATGTAGTTAAATATGTTCAAAAGTGTTTCTCATCATTATTTACACCAAGAGCTATTTTTTATAGAGAACAGAAAGGATTTGATCACTTTAAAGTTGCGTTAGCTGTTGTTGTCCAAAAATTAGTCAATTCTGAAAAAGCAGGAGTTATGTTTACCGTTAATCCAATAACAGAAAACTACGATGAGTTAGTTATAGAGGCAGCTTGGGGTTTAGGAGAAGGAGTTGTAAGTGGTTCTGTTTCTCCAGACACATACATAGTCAATAAGAAAACTTTGGAGATTATTGACAAGCATATAGCAAGAAAGGAAATAATGTTTGTTAAAGATGAAAAAGGAGAAACAAAAATAGTTGATGTTCCAGAGGATATGAAAGAAAAGCAGGTTTTAACAGATGATGAAATAAAAGAACTTGCCAAAATTGGTATAAATATTGAGAATCATTATAAAAAGCCAATGGATGTTGAATGGGCTTATGAAAAAGGTAAATTCTATATGGTTCAGGCAAGACCAATAACTACATTGAAGAAAGGTAAAAAAGAGAAAAAGACTGTTTCAGAAGAGGATATTGAAAGTAAAATATTGCTAAAAGGTATTGGTGCCTCCCCAGGAATTGCTACTGGACCAGTTAAAATAATTATGGATGTAAAAGAGATAGATAAAGTTAAAGAAGGAGACATATTAGTGACAAAAATGACTACGCCAGATATGGTTCCAGCAATGAAAAAGGCTGCAGCAATAGTGACAGATGAAGGAGGATTAACCTGTATAGAAGGAGACGCAAAAATACTTACAGACAGAGGCTTTATGAAAATAAAAGATATCTATAAATTAGTTAAAAAAGGAGAAAAATTAAAAGTGTTGGGATTAAATTCCAAAACATTAAAAACTGAATGGAAGGAGGTTATTGACGCACAGGTAAGAACTGCTGTTAGGTATGAAGTTGGAGTATATAGAAAGAACAAGAAAACAACAGATACTATAAAGATAACACCAGACCATAAGTTTCCAATATTTAAAGATGGAGGATTGCAAAAAATACCATTGGAGGACGTAATAAATAACAACTACTCAGTGTTAAGCATTGACTATATTCCAATGATTGAGGAGAAATATGAAACTCTATCTGATATAATGTATTTGTGTGGAGCAATTTTATCAGATGGTCACATAGTAAGGAAAAAAGATGGAAGACCTTTCAGAGTGAGATTTACTCAGAAAAATACGAAAAATACAGAAGAAAAAAGAGAGTTTATAAATAAAGTTTTAGAGGATATTAAACATATAAATGGAGAATTTAGACCATTTTCAAATGTAAGAAATGGAGTTGTAGAATATCAAACAAGTAAAAAACAGCCATCAGAAATATTAGGATATGAAGATAACATTAATACAATTCCATTATATGCAACAGAAAGTGAGTTAATAGATTTCTTAGCAGGTTATGTTGATGGTGATGGCTGTATAAGCAGAAGATGTAGATTAGAGATATATGAGAATGTAGAACATAAAAAGAAAATTGAAGGAATTATTTTAGCGTTGTATAGAATTGGAGCAATACCAAGAATGAGAGTCAAAAAAGGTACAAAAACCGCAGTTATATCAATAAAGAACAACATTGAAAAAATACTATCAAAAACTAAAAGAATTTCAATTGAAAAATTGAATGAATTTGATTCTAAGATAAAAGTTGATGCAAAATTAATTGACATTGCTCAGATGCTTCCAGAGTGTAAAGAATATGATTATAGAAGATATTTATACAAGTATTTCAAAAATAAATCATTTATTGGAGTTAATAAATTATATACCTACTTAAAAGAGTGTAAAAAAGTAGATACTGGCTTAAAATCTCTATTGAAAAAAGTAGAATTAATAAAAGATTCTGATATACATAGCATAAGATTAACAAAAATTAACGAAGATTATGGTGAGGTATATAACATTACTGTAAAGGCAAACAATGACTTTGACCACAACTATGTAGTTTGGACTAAAAATTACACTCCAATAGTAGTATTTAATTGCCACGCGGCAATTGTTTCAAGAGAGTTGGGAACTCCTTGCGTTGTTGGAACAAAGAAGGCAACAGAGATTCTAAAAGATGGTATGATAGTTACAGTTGATGGGGAAAAAGGAATTGTCTATGAAGGGGAGATTAAAAAAGTTGAAGAGGAGAAAAAACCAGAGGTTAGTACAACAATAGTTCAACAAGTTCCAATTATTACAGCCACTGAAGTTAAAGTTAATGTTAGTATGCCAGAGGTTGCTGAGAGAGCGGCAGCAACAGGAGCAGATGGAGTTGGTTTATTGAGAGCAGAGCATATGATATTAGGTTTAGGTAAGCATCCAAAAAAGATTTTAGAGGAAGAGGGAGAAGAGGCTTTAATTGAGGCACTAATGGAAGGTATTAGAAAAGTTGCAGATGCATTTTATCCAAGACCTGTAACTTATAGAACATTAGATGCTCCAACAGATGAATTTAGAGGTTTAGAAGGAGGAGAAAACGAGCCTATTGAACATAACCCAATGTTAGGTTGGAGAGGAATTAGAAGAGGTTTAGATGAAGTTGATATATTAAAATGTGAATTAAAGGCTATTAAGAGATTGAGAGAGGAAGGTTATAAGAATATAGAAATTATGATTCCTCTTGTAACTCATCCTGATGAAGTTAGAAAAGTTAAAGAAATTGCAAGAGATGTTGGTTTAGAATTAGGGAAGGATATTCCATTTGGAATTATGGTTGAAACACCTGCTGCAGCTTTAATCATTGAGGACTTTATAAAAGAGGGAATTAACTTTGTAAGTTTAGGAACTAATGATTTAACTCAATACACAATAGCAATAGATAGAAACAACGAGTTAGTTTCAAAATACTATAAAGAGGATCATCCTGCTGTATTAAAATTGGTGGAATATGTTATAAAAACTTGTAAGAAACATGGAATAAAAACATCAATATGTGGGCAAGCGGGAAGTAGGCCTCATATAGTTGAGAAATTAGTAGAGTGGGGAATTGACAGTGTATCGGCAAATATTGACGCTGTAGAAACAATAAGAAGAGTAGTAGCAAGAACTGAGCAGAAAGTAATATTGAACTTTATTAGAAAATCTTACTTAGAAAAAGAATAAATTTAATAATTCCTCTTTTATTTTTTATTTTAGTTATTTTATATTATCTATTTTTGGTGATATGTTGAGAGGGTTTATAATAGGGAGATTTCAACCATTTCATAAAGGGCATTTAGAGGTTATCAAAAAAATATCTAAAGAAGTTGATGAGATAATAATTGGAATAGGTAGTGCTCAAAAGAGTCACACATTAGAGGATCCATTTACCGCCGGAGAAAGGATTCTTATGATTACTAAAACTCTTAAAGATTATGATATAACCTATTATCCTATTCCAATAAAAGATATTGAATTTAATTCAATTTGGGTTTCTTATGTTGAATCTTTAACTCCTCCTTTTAATATTGTATATAGTGGAAATCCATTAGTTAGAGTTTTATTTGAAGAAAGAGGTTATATAGTAAAAAAGCCAAAAATGTTCAATAGAAAAGAATACTCTGGAACTGAGATTAGAAGAAGAATATTAAATGGCGAGAAATGGGAACATTTAGTCCCTAAGGCAGTTGTTGAAGTAATTAAAGAGATTAATGGAGTTGAAAGATTAAAAAAATTATCTCAAACTGATAAAATAATAGAATGAGGTTAATATTATGATTGAAGAATTTATTGATATTAAAAATTCTGAAGAAATCTATGCTTATTTTGAAAATGTAGATTATGGAGAGTATATTGAAATATACTTTGGTAGAGTTCATGTTGAAGGAAAATTATTGCTTTATGAAGATGGATTTTTAAGATTATTTCATGAAAAATATGGAATTATTGAGATAGAGATTGAGAAAATTTTAGATGATATAATAGAGGTAGCACATACTAAAAAAGATAAAAGAATTGTATTAAGATTTTATTGAGTTTTAATCTTTATGAATGTATATCAACATAAATATCTTTTCCTTTTATCATTGCATCTAAAATTTCTTTACCAACCTTTGTTTTTTTGTTTATCCTAACTGTTCCATCATTTCTAACAGTTACAGTTGTTAGTAACTTCCCATCAATATATATCTTTATATTCTCTCCAGCGTAATCTTCCCCAACATCAACAACAACATATTTATCAGTTTCATATATTTTTGTAGATTCAAGTTCATTTACAAATTCATACTTTCTATATATTTTTTCCATATCCTTTTTTTCTTCAGTCTCTTTTTCTTTAACTGAAATCTTTAAACCTAGCATATCTTCTAACTTAGATATTTCTTTTCCTCCTTTTCCTATTATAGTCCCAACATATTTCTCTGGAACTATTAAATCTATTGAGTTATCTCCTGTAACTTTTACCATTGGTTTAGCTTTTCTTGGTAGAAGTTTTTTTAAAATTTCCTCTAATCTCTCCTCAGCATATCCATAGATTGGAGATTTCTTTGTATCTTCTTTAATTGGCATAACTACGACTTGCTCTCCATAAGTGTAAATCTCATATTCAACTTTACCAGTTTCAAAATCCATAACTTCAATTACTGGTCTTGCTAAATCTTCCTCAACCATTCCATAAGGAACTTTAACTGTAAAATCAATTTCATAAACTTTCTGAATCTTACCATCTTTTATAAATATTACTGTATCTACAACTTGTGGAATAACTCCAAGTTCTACTCTCCCAATTAATCTTTGAATAGCATCTATTGGTTTTGAGGCATGAACTACTCCAACCATTCCTACTCCTGCCATTCTCATATCTGCAAAAATTTCAAAATCTCTGGTTTTTCTAACTTCATCATAGATTGTATAATCTGGTCTAACTAACAGTAAGATGTCGCAAGTTTTTTCCATATCGCCCTCTAATGGTGCATATTGAGTTATCTCCTTACTAACTTGCAAATCTCTTGGACTTTCCATTGTTTTAACTATTTTTCCTTGCTGTCTATAAAATTCTGCCAATGCCGCTACAAATGTAGATTTTCCACTTCCAGGTGGGCCAGAGACAAAAATTCCTTCTGCTCTTTCTTTTAATCTTTGTAATAGTTTCTCTGACAGTTCATAATCTTCTAATGATGCTTTAACTATTGGTCTTACAGCAGTAACTTCCAACGCTTCAGAAAATGGAGGTCTTGCTATGGAAATTCTTAAATTTCCTAATTGAATTACAGTGGCTCCTTTTCTTTGAATTTCAAAAAATCCATTGTTTTGTTCGGCATATTTTATAATGTTATCTATTATATCCTCCATTTCTTCCTTAGTTAATTCCTTATCACCAATAGGGACTAATTTAACATCTCCAGGTTTTCCTTTTTTAGCATAAGGAAGACAACCTTCTTTTAAATGAACTGACATCGTTTCGTTATCAAAGTATTTTTCCAATACAAGTTCAACTTCTTCCTCTAAGGTTTCTAAGAAATATGCTTCAATTCCTTGGGCTTTAGCTAAATTATACTGAATCCAATCACTCGTTAATAATATAGAATTTGTCTCTTTAGCCACTTTTCTAATCATCGCATCAATTTCTCCACTTTTTGCTAAAAATATCTCTTCCCTTGTAGGTCTTTCTCCAACATACTCAACTTTTATATTATGCTCACTGGCTTTTTCTATAAGTTTTCTTAACTCTTCTATTCCTCTATAACCAATTTCTCTACCCATATTTGCCTGATATTCTAATTCAGAAACAACAGCCTCAGGAATTATTATTACAGCATCTTTGAGATTTCCTCTCTCAATTAGTTCAGTAATTCTTCCATCAATAACCACACAAGTATCAACACAAACTTTTTTCCCTATAAGATTTAGTTCATCAATTGATTTAGTTTCTAACTTTTTTCTTTCTTCAAGATTCATAATAATCACCGTAAATTATTATAATTATTTATTTTGTTAGTATAAAATAATATAAATAGTTTAATAGAAACATTTTTACAAAATTTTTAGAAAATTTAATACCCCATATTAGGAAATTTTACCTCTATAAATATTTTTCGATTTGTGGTAAATAGAAAACTTAATTACTATCACTAAAATAATATAATAATTGTTAATAATAAAAAAAGGTGAGATAATGAAATTTGGAATAGAATTTGTTCCTAATGAACCTATACAAAAACTCTGTTACTATGTAAAGTTGGCTGAAGATAATGGATTTGAATACTGTTGGATTACAGACCACTACAACAATAGAAATGTATATATGGCTTTAACTGCTATAGCAATGAATACAAACAAAATTAAGTTAGGTCCTGGAGTTACCAACCCATATGTTAGAAATCCAGCAATTACTGCTTCAGCAATCGCTACATTAGATGAATTATCTGGAGGTAGAGCTGTTTTAGGTATTGGTCCAGGGGACAAAGCAACATTTGACACATTGGGTATTGAGTGGGTTAAGCCTGTTACAACATTAAAAGAAAGTATAGAGGTTATTAGAAAATTATTAGCAGGAGAGAGAGTCTCTTTTGAAGGAAAAGTCGTTAAATTGGCAGGAGCTGCATTAGCAGTTAAGCCTATTCAAAAGAAAGTCCCTGTCTATGTGGGGGCTCAAGGGCCAAAGATGTTAGAGACTGCTGGAATGATTGCAGATGGTGTTTTAATTAACGCATCAAATCCAAAAGACTTTGAAGCGGCAATTCCTTTAATTAAGAAAGGAGCTGAAGCTGCTGGAAGAAGCATGGATGAAATTGATGTTGCCGCTTATGCATGTATGTCAGTAGATAAAAACTCAGAAAAAGCTAAACAAGCAGCTGTTCCTGTCGTTGCATTCATTGCTGCAGGATCTCCACCAGTAGTTTTAGAGAGACATGGTATTGATGCAGAAAAAGTTAATAAAATTAGAGAGGCATTGAAAAAAGGAGACTTTGGAACAGCCTTTGGAACAGTTGATGACACTATGTTAGAGGCATTCTCAATTTACGGTACACCAGAAGAAGTTATTGAAAAATGTAAAAAATTAGCAGAAATGGGAGTAACTCAAATAGTTGCTGGATCACCAATTGGACCAAACAAAGAAACAGCAATTAAATTAATAGGTAAGAAGATAATTCCAGCATTAAAAGAATAATATTTTTCTCTATTTTTCTTTTTTATTCATAATATAATAATATGGATACTTAACATTTAATTAGGATATTAATCTTTTAAAAACAGATTTTTTAACCTTAATAATAACTAATTTTAAACATTAAAGCTCTCCCCTTACAGTTCTCTCACTAAGATATTCTTCATAATATTTGGAATATTTAGCAAAATTCATACCAAAATCTAAGAATAATCCATTTCCATTCTCTTCTATTATTTGCCCCATCGTAAATGGTTATTTTCATATTAATTCCCCTCCCCAACTCTTGAGGATTTCTTAATTAAAAATTTATAAGGTTAAACATTCCTTTAGGATTTTAATTTTATTGTATAGTTCTTTCGAATTCCTAACATCTTCAGTAGTAGATATGATTAATATCTTGTCATTTTCTTCAAATATCTTCTCAAAACATTCTTTATCTAAATCTTTAATGTATATTCTACAAAATCCTTCATTTTCATATACTTTTAGTTTCTATTCTGCAGTTTTATTATAATCCTCATTATTCAACATTCCTAAATGCTCCCAAAGTATTATTTTATTTTCATAATTAGAATTTAACCTAAAATCTGGAAGCATATCACCATAAGGAACTTCGTACTCATAGTTAATATTTTCATAATACAGCAGATTGGCAATTAAACACTCCTGCCAACTTCTAACAATATCACCTTTTAAAGTAATAACCTTCAAATGTTCTGGGTAATGTCTTGGGTCTATTGGTGAATTAAACAATATTGAATATCTTCCAATAACTTCAGAATATTTTCCAGCATTAAATAAAGTATCTAAACTATCTGTAATAATATATAGTTTCTTTTTAGCCCTTGTTATAGCAGTGTATATAAGTTCTTTTGAGATGTTGCTATATTTTGGTAGAACAAATATAACATTTTCAAACTCACTACCCTGTGATTTATGCGTAGTTATTGCATAAGCATGTTCTAGTGTATTCTTTAATTTTTCTAAAAATACCTGAACTTGTGGGAAATAGAATTTCACAACAAATGTCCTATTTTGAGATGTTTTATCAATATATCCCATCATTCCATTAAAAACTCCATGATTGTATATAGGTTTGTTTCTTTTATAATCCCAAACATCTAAATTCCAAATATTCTCTGTTTGTATTACTTTGTCAGCATAGCCCCAACCACAAGTAAATTTAAACCTTATAAAATTATTTCTAATAGATTCATTTATATATTTTGAATCATCTCTAATCCACTGATTAATCCAATAAGAACTTAAGAAACCTCTATTTTTTGTGTAAGTTAAAATTTGAACCTTATCATCATATACAAAACATTTAAAGAAATCCCTATAATTCTCTGGATTTCCATTATTATCTTTTATTATTTCATCAATGGCATATTCTAATGCCTTTTGTGGATTATCTTTCCAAACTAAAACAATTATTCTCTCTATTCCATTTTCATCTTTAAGGGAATATTTTGTAAATCCACTCATTACCTCCTCAGATAATTTTAATTCCTTAATAATTTTGTATTTGCTCTCTTTGTTAACATTTAAGAATAATTCAGAGAATTCAACTATTCTCTTTGACTCTGCTCTTAAACAAATTTTAAGTTCAGCAATGTATTGTTTATCTTTATTTTCTTTTCTTTTTAAGTATTGATATAAATCAAAGAATGGTTTTCCTGGCTCTACAGGTGGAAGTTGATTTACATCCCCTATAAATATAATCCTTTTTAATTTCCCTAAATTTATACATTTTAATAGATTGTAAAGCATTTCAGTTCCTACTATTGATGCCTCATCTATTATTAAGACATCTACATCTTTTTTAGTAGTTATTTCAAACTCCTTATACTCCCAATCAAATCTACCACATTCTTTTATAAATCTATGAATTGTTGTTGGGCTTTTTATACATTCATACTTATCTGCAATATCTTCAAGTGCCTTTTTAATTCTAACTCCTGCTTTTCCTGTGGGGGTTAAAATTACAATATTATTTGGTTTTTCTTTCTCACAGATAATCTCTAATAACACTCTAATAACGGATGTCTTTCCAGTACCTGCTGGACCTGTTAATATGGAGCATCCATTTTCTAATAATAATTTTATAGCATTTGTTTGGTCTTCAAGAGCTTTTTTATATAGCTCTTCAGGTATATTAATAGGTTTTTTATCTTTTAATTTTTCTTTTATCTCTTCTTCACTGATTTCAACATTCCAAGATTTTTCTAACATTTCATTAATCCTATCTTCAATATACGTTTCCTTTTCTCTAATATCTTTTAATGCAAATAATTTTAGGTTATAGGGTCTATCAAGTTCATCTTTAAATGTTGTCTCTCCTATCCAAATTTTTTCTTTAATGTAATCTATATGTTCATCAATCAACTCCAAAAATCTATCAAAATCAAATCTAACTTCTTCAGGAACATATTTGTTTATTTCGTTATAATAATATTTCAAATCCTTTTTAACAGAAGGTAAATCATTTGGGGGTAATGGTAGAACAGTATACCCATCAGACAACGCTTTTTTTAATATAGCAATAAGTAAAGCTCTTATTCTATGCTTATTTGTAATATCAAAATTATCTTTCAATCTTCTCTTTTCCCAACTATCAAGTTCCCAAAAGCTTATATCTAAAAACAATTGTTCTTTTGGCTTTAACTCTTCATAAAGTAAATATGGATTTTCTAAAACTTTATTTATATTAATAAATTTTTTCTTATTATACTGTTTAAAAATTTCTTCAATTTGTGATTTAGTTAATGAATAGTATGGGATATAGTTTATTAAAAAATTCTGTTCTGGCTTTGATAGTTTATTAAAATTATTTAAAACATTTCTATCAATTTTCCACTTAGGGTTAGGTTTGTTTTCTTCTAAAGATTCTTTAACTTCCTTATACATCTCCTCTTCTTTTCCATTTTTAACTGCATCAATATACATGGAAATAGCATCTTCTACTCCACAAAATCTCAAAACTGAAGGTAGAGAAGGATACTTAAATTTTAATTTTTTTAATTCATCTAATTGCTTTTTAATTCTTTCTTCATATTTTTCAATTTCTACCTTCCTAAACTCTTTTAACTTACCTTTTAGCCCTTAATGTTCTTCCATTAAATTTTTGATATTTTTTATAATTTCTAACGCTTTTTCTAAGATAATACATGAGAATTCATTTGGTAGGAAGTTTGTGGTATATAAAAATGATTTTTTCATTTCATTTGGAATATTTAATATTAAATCTTCAGGAATATTCTCATATCCAAAGTATTCTCCCAGTTCTTGGTATGGGATGATAAATATAATATCCTCTGGATCAAATTCAATAGAGATATATGGATATATTTTTCCATAATTTAAATTTTTAAAGAGTGATTTATAAAAATTAACATCATTTAGTTTATTAAAATCTTTATCTTCGATAGATATTAGATATTTTTGATAATTTCCATTATTATCTTTAACTGAGCATTCAATTACTAATTTTTTATCTTTTGGCTTAACACATGCTACTAAAAATCTATCATCAACAACAGGGTTTTCTCTACAATACAAAAAGCATAATGCATCATCGTTGTAGTAGAAATTAAACCAGTAATCTAAAAAAATATCTTTTAATACATCAATTTTCTTATTATTTTCCTCTTTAATTGTAGTCCATCCATAAACCATGCTGTTAAATTTGTATTGATAGAATAAATTTATTTCATTACCACATGCGTCCCATTTTTTACCATTATATTCAACTTCATTTGCTATTTTTCCAGCATTATTTTCGCATTTAATTTCTTCAATTGGATTTTTACCATATTGCAATCCAAATTTTCCTTTTTTAATATGTCTAAAACTCTCACAATATTTATTCTTTTCAGGATTTCTACAGATTTTTCCATTCCATCCACTATCATGCCATGCTATTAATGTGGTGAGATGCATACTACCCCTCCCAAAAATTGTAATTTTAATTTCATTATTCATTTATTAATAAATACATCAATTGAATTTAGATTCTTATTATTTATTTCATCAAGTTTTATTTCATATTTTACACCAATATCCTTTCCATAAGTATTTATCTTTCCATGAGTTGAAATAAAGGATATATTCTTTATTATTTTTCCATTGAGGAGTGATTTTTCTAATTCTTCACTACCTATTATTTTAACACCACCATCTAACTGTTTAATATACCCATACAATCTAATTAAATTTTCTGAAATGTTATTGACATTTGGGAGTAGAATAAATAAATAGTCTCTTGCCCTACTAATGGCAACATTTAGCAAGTTTTTGTTATTTAGAAGGGAATTATTGTTAATATTGTTAGTATTTGGTGGGTTTAATACAACAATTATAATATCACACTCTTCTCCTTGGAATTTATGGACAGTTGAAGCATAAATTTCAATATCGTCATCTTCTATTTGGTTTGAAATTAAACCTTCGATTAAATGGCTTTGAAATTTATATGGAGAAATTATACCAATTGATTTTTTTAATCTTTGATTTTTAAATATTTCTTTTATCTTTAGGGCTAATTCTGTTGCCAATATTGCAGAGTAAATATTTATTGGTGAATTTTCAATTTTATAGACATCTTTTAACCTTTCACCTTCTTTAATATCACACTTAACGACGCATATATTTGAATTAGTCATATTGGATAAGTAATCTGGTTTTTCAGATTCTCTATAGTGTTTTAGAATTCCATTATATGTGTATCTACTAAACAATTCTCCAATTGGTGTTATGCTTCTATATTGTTTTGTTAATCTAACATAGCCACATCTAAAATGAGTCTCATAATCTTCTGTAATGTTATGCATGTCTATTTCCAATAAATCATTAAACATTTTGTAAATGTTGTATTCTCTCCAATATTCTGACATCCCTACTGGTTGTATTTGGTTTGGGTCTCCTGAAATCCATATACTTTCTAAATTGTCATTATCATAATGTAGTATTGCACATATTATATAAGGCAATGGAATCATTGAACATTCATCAATAATTAAAATGTTAGGATTGTAATTCTGTAATGTTTCATCATAACTTATTTTTACAATGGTTGTAGCTACAATACTTGCATTGTTTATATTCTCACTTGCTAAATCTTCAATTTTTTCATTTGAAGTTGATTTGTATCTTACAACCAATTTGTTATTAATTAATTCTTCTGCTTTATTTTGATATTGTTTTAAATGTTCAATTTTTCCTTCGGAAACATCTCTAATCTTCTGGACAAATACATCCACTGCTTTATTTGTTGGTGCAAGGAATAATATTTTCTTATTTTTTAAATCTTCAATTTTTAAAATATCTTCAACAATTTTTGTTGTTTTCCCCGTCCCCGGTGGTCCATATATGATTTTTATTTTGTTAAGTTTATTTAATATTTCTCCTTTAATATTATAAGATAACGAATCATATATTTCTTTTAATGTTTCTAATAAATAGCTTAAATCCCCAATTTCAATGGTTATTTTCTTGGGTTCTCTGGTAATTGATTTAACTTTAATTCTTACTTTGTTTTTATCAACTGAAATTGCAGAGAATTCAATTAGGTTATTATTTTCATCATAAATTCTAATGTTTGGTAAATCCTCAATAAATTGTGGGACAGGTTTATTTGACAATGATAATTCCAATAAATAGTTAGATATTTTTTTAACTTTATAGAAAGTTATTTTTAATGTATTACTTACAAATTTTCTTTTTGACATCATTAATTCAATTTCTATAAGTTTTTTAAACCAATCTACTGAATATGGTTCTGATGAATAAAATTCTTCCAATGTTTCATTTAATTTTTCTATTAATTTATTTATGTAATCATTTCTCTCATTCTCATAGTATTTTATTGGTTTTTGTATTTTTGTAATTTTTCTACATTCATAATTGCTTTTTAAACATTCGACACTGTTTGTATCATCTTTTATATAATTTTCTTCTCTTTTTTGTTTCTTATCAGAAATTTTATTTTTTAATCTTTTTTTATCTTTTAAACTTTCTGTTTTCTTTATTTTTTCATTCCTTTTAGATATTAATTTATCATAATTATCATATTCTTTATAAATTTTATTAGATCCACCAATATCAGGTTTTATACCTTCATGATTGTTTTTATTATCTCCTAAATCTTTTATTTCAGTTATATCATTATCCTTTTTGTCATCTGTTTTTATTTCATTAGTCTTATCGTATTCTTTTATCTTACCATTATCTATTTTGTTACTTTCTTCAATTTTTTCGATATTTTTAGATTCATCTTCTTTATTTATTTCATTTAAATTAGTGTCAATATTGTTATTAATGGCATTTTCTTCATTAGTATCCTCATAATCAGTTATTTCAAAATATTTTTTAACATCAATATCAAAGTTAATGCCTCTTTTACACCATTTTTTTAATATTTTTTCTTTATTTTTTGTAATCATTAAATCTTTTATGAATTCTCTCAAATTATTAATTTTATATTTCATAAAGTATTCTTCAAAAGCATCGCCAATTAAATCAGGTATATCTTCAACACTTGAAACATAAAGGGTTCTATTTTCTAAGTCTAAATAACTTTCAATTTCATCATTAGCAGTTTTATTTTTAATTTCATATTCTGCAAATATTTTATCAGTTTTCCAAATCTTTATTTTTGGTAGTTTTTTAAGAATATCCTCAAGTTCCTCATCTTCTTCATTTTTTGATAATATAAATTTTATAATCTCAGGCATGATTTCATTAAGTTTGTTAGTCCATACACTCAATTCCTTTTCTTTATTTCCATATTTTATCGATATTTTTATACTCTCAGATAAACTTTCCGCACCAAATTCTTTTGTAAATTCTTTATTAAATTCCCAAAATGGTACTTTGTCTTTAAATAATTCATAATAATGTTTATGGTCGTTTATAACAATTTCATTAATATAATAAAATTTATACTCCCCATTTTTATTAGCAAGCCAATATCGCCCATTTTTTAATTTATTGAGTTCAGATTCATACTCTATCCATAAGTTTTCATCTAATTTTAAATCATCCCAAATTTTTTTATACAATCTTTGAATCCTTTTTTTAATTTTGTCATTTATTGCTTCTACATTCTCACTAATATCTATTATAGCGTTAATATAATCAGATATGTTTGCTTTTACTTTAACTCCAATTTTTTCAAAGAATAGTTTCATTTCTTCATCCTTATAGTATTTGACTAAATAGTCTTTTAGATCTTCAAATACAATGCTTTCATCTTCCCAAAATACTTCATCAATTTTTCTCCATTTTTTGGATTTTGGGATATATATTAATGGATACTTTGAGAAATAATCTTTTACTTTCTCTATATTATTATTTTTTATGATTTCAGAATAAATAAACTTATAAATTTTAAGTATTTTATTGAATTCTACATCATTTCCGCTTAAACCTTTAAGATAGTCCAAAATATCATAAATATTAGCATTTATTTTAATTCCTACAATTTCTGCAATGGATTTTGAATATTCATCAACAAAATCTGAATGTAGATAATTAACATTATCTCCCAATAGTTCTTTATTTTCATTTGTTGGATAGAATAACTCAGTAGGTTTCCTAAATACTCTATTTTCATCATATAACCATTCAGATTCTTTAAGTAGTGTGTAAATATAACTATCAAAAGATTTTGTTTTATGACCACGATAAAACCAATGATACATTCCCTTTAATTTTTCATTTTCTAATGTATTTTCATTTTCTAATGTAATGTCTTTTAAAAACTTCCATATACTTTTAGAAATTTCAAAAGCATTTTGTCCATTTTTTATATTATTTAATGCATTTTCAAGACCTTCAATTTCCCAATCACATAAAATATAACAATGGTTGGAATATTCATCTCCATATAATCTTCTTTTTAATCTAGATTCAATTAAAGGTATTATGCCCCATTCACTACTAATATATATAACTTCACTAAATTGGTTTTTTTCTGTTTCCATTTTAATTATATAGTTATAATCGTAACAACAACCCCTTTTTTCACAAACCCATATTTTATACTTCAAAATTGGTTTATCATTACATCCAATCTCTTTTAAAAATTTGAACCATTCTTTTCTTTCTTTTTCATTATCTAAATAATTTTCAATTACGAAATCAGCGGATATCCAGTAAAATACACTTCAAGTGAATCATCGCCACTATACTTTTTTAGAATATAAGCATTTATAGGTTTTGAAAATTTAATATTTCCATCTTTATCCCTAACTTGAATAATATAACTTTCTTTTATTTTATCCAAAACCTCTTTTTTCTCACTTCCTTTCAACTTATTTAAATTTTCTTTAATATATCTTAAATCTTCAATATTTTCTTCATAACTAACATCTGGTACTTCATTTTCATATTTTAGCAAAATTCCCTCTAAAATTATAATCTTTTCATTTAATTCTTTAATTTTAAGTTTTTCTTCAAAGAATTTTTTGATTTTATCATCTTTCAACAATCTTTTATTAATAAAATTAAATCTTTCAATTTTAAGATTTTCGCTATCTTTAACAGGGAAATATACGCCCTCATCCAAACATACAAAATTTTCAGATTCTGTTAATATAAACTTTAACTTTCTTATTTTGTCTAAAAATTCATCATTTTCGCTCCAATTCTCGATTAGTTCATTAAGAAATTTAAGATAAATACTATAATCAAGATTTTTAATCCATTCATTAATCTTCTCAAAATCTGCTTCACTATCCTTCAATAAACTAACGATAGAATAATTTTTTAAAAACTTTTTATTTTTGAATTTTTTACTCCTAATAAGTTTTTCAAGTTTTTTATTATCAACATATAGCCAATATTTATTAATTCCAAAATCTTTTGGATGTATATTAAGCTCAGTATTTTTAATTATAACTTTATCTTTATTTTCAAATAAAATATCTCCATTTTTATCTTTACAAGGGATATTTTCACTAATATAACTCATTAACTCATCATACACGAACTTTTTGACATTTTCATCTTTTGGTTCATCACTACTTAATATTGCATAAAATAACTCTTCAAATTCTTTGATATTTTTAGTTCTTTTAGTAATTTCTTTTATTTCTTCCAATTTATTTTTTATTAATTTAACAGATTCTTTAAGGATATTAATATTTATATTATCTTTACCACTTCCTTTTAATTTCCTTCTTGATGTTTCAATTTTAAATTTTGAAGAGTTAATTATAAAGTTTAATCCATGTTTTTCATCTGCAATAGGGAAATAACAATAAAAGTTTGGTCTATCTTTTAAAATATCGTTAAATGGACTGTATGCAAAAACAATCTCTTTTTCATTATTTTCTTTGTTTTCTTTTAATATTATGTGTTTTATATTTTCTTCTGGTTTTTTAAAAGATATTCCATTTATTATTACTTTCCTTAAGCTACTTAAGAATATTAATGAATTTTCTATCTCATTTATTTGTTTCTTTAAATTTTCCTCAAAATTATCTTTATTTATTAATTCCAAGAAAAATAAACTACCTCTTTCAAAATTTTTTAATGTATCATTAATATTCATTTCTTCTATGAATTTTTTCAATTCAATAATTTCTTTTTCTTCAAATAATATTCTTTCATTTCCATCTAAATCATAAACTTTTTCGTTAATTCCTACTGGAACAGCCGTTAAAATTGGCTTAAACAATACAGGATGTTCAACATCTGCAGATTCAAAACTATCACAATTTAAAAAATCTTCTATTTCTTTTTTATCACCCCAACTAAAAATTATTGGTGCTTTATATTTCATTATTTGTTCTACTCCTCCCAATAAATGATATACAAGTTTGAAACCAATTCCAAACTTTCCAATATATTTTCTATGTTTAATTAAACTATTTTCATTATTAGAACTTTTAGTTGATTGCCCAACATTACATATTGATTTTATATTTCTATCTGAAAATGGTTCTCCATTATTAACAAAAAGAAGATATTTATCATTATAATACACAAGTAATTTATCTGCATCTGCATCCTCAGCATTTTGCATTAATTCATAGATTATTTGGTAGTCTCCAGTTAAATTTATTTCTTTATTTAGAAAACTTTCAATATTACTTTTATCACCATGAACTATATGAAAAAATTCTCTTATATTCTTTGACACTTCATCATAATCTTTTTCTGAAAGCCTTTTTCCAAGTATGCTATTTTTTATCCAATCTTCCCTAAACCTACTCATATCTCTAACTCTTAATTCCATAATCCCCCACCAATTTAAATATTGGATAAATTAATTAAATAATTTTGTTCATTTATTAGTGTATTAAGACAATTTATAAACTCCTCATCAATCCCATCCCCAGTAATCAACTTTTCCATATCGTAAGTTAATACATAGAGTTTTATCTCATTATCAAAGAATGTAGCCTCACCAATTATTGGATTTTCTCTTCTAAAACTATTATAGTTTTTATATTTTGGGAAGATTAGGACAGCATTGACATTTTTATCATTTGTAGAGTAGTATTTTGCATAAGTATAAACTTGCCTTAGTATATCAGATGATAAGTCTATTTTTCCATTTTCTTTTTTAATTTCCTTATATTTTGCATCTAAAACTAACAATGGTTTATTGTTTTTATAAATAACATAATCTGGTTTTTGTTGTATATTTTTTAATCCTTTTAATGTTTCTTTTTTAAATAAATCAAAACTATCTTGATATCTAATTTCAAAGTCTAAATTCTTTGATAATATTGAACAAATAAACTTCTCAAACAAATCGTTCATATCTACAAAGAATCCAACCGCATCTTCTCCTTCAACTTCTCCAAATGTTGATAAGATTATTTTGGCTAAATTGAATGGTTTTTTAAACCTCTCATTCAGTCGAATAAAATGCACTTTCTTAAAATCATGAATAGTTATTTTTCTTAAGTTAATACCATCAAAAATTAACATTAACTCACTTAGGAGTTTTTTATTTATTTGCCATTTTGTTTTTTTCATTGAAATGTAGGTTGTGTAGTAAAATATTTGATTTAGAAGATTGTTTTCAGTGAATACATGATATTCTATGGAAAATTTATGCCTTTGATGAGGAAGTTTTCTTATTTGCTTATCTATCAATAACTTCCCTTTTAAGAATTTTTTCTCTTCTCTAACTCTCACATACTCCCTATAAAATCCCCTCCCAATTTCTTTTAACAATGAATAAGCAAAGAGATAAATAAAAACTTCTAATATTGTTGTTTTTGATTCCTCATTTTTTACTTTTGCCAATTCCTGCTCTTTGATGTTTAAGTTATATGCATAGTTCATCATTTTTACAAAGGCGAGGATTTTTTCTATGTCAGAGTAATCCTCATTTTTAAAAACTTTTGGTAGAATTTGGATAACTTTGTTATCAACTGCTACAAATCCAACATAGTGTTTAGCTTTTATTTCATTATAATAAATTCTAAAAATACTGTCATATTCATTCTCTTCATATTCATTATCTTTTACAATTGATTTATTTTTTCTATTAATTGTTTTAAATAGTTCTACAATCTTATTTTTACTCAAATTTAATTTTTCTTTCAAGTCTTCAAAGTTTATGGATTGATGTTCATAAAAAGTAAGTGTATTATTCATTCCCCTCCCCTTATTGGTTATTTTGGATAATTTCTTTTAATGCATTGATAAACTCATCTCCTTCAAGTTTTTTAATTTCACAATTATCAACATCTACAAATTTCTCTCCAAGAACTTTTTTTAAACTATCAAAGTCCCCATAGAAGTATTCTTCTAACAATGGGATTATTTCATGATACCAAACAAACCATAAATTATCTTTATTATTTACATTTAAGAAATATGAATGTCCTATTCTGTGGTCTCTATCTTTTAATTTAACAATTTTATCATTTAAAGCTTTTAATAACTCTGCTAAGTTAATTTCATCAATATTTTTGTCATTCAAGACATCATAATCTGGCTCAATTTCTATAAATCCAAATCTCCTTCTTAAAGCAATATCTAATAATGCAATACTCCTATCTGCTGTATTCATCGTTCCAATTATGTATAAGTTTGGTGGAACAGCAAACGGCTCTTTTGAGTATGGTAAAGTTGTAATTATTTCGTTCTCTTCCCCTAATCTTTTATCTTTTTCTAAAAGTGTGATTAACTCTCCTAAAATGTTTGATATGTTTCCTCTGTTTATTTCATCAATTATTAGGTAGTATTTTGGTGCATTTTCAAAGTCTTCTTTTGTTAGAGATTTATTTTTAATAGCTTCGATTACTTTTTGTTTTATTTGGTCGTATGTTAAGTTTTCATTTTTAGTATTTTTTAATTCATTCTCTATTTGTCTTAATTCTTCTAAGATTGCATAGTAGTATGATGGATGAGCAAATTTAATATCTGAAGGTTTTTTTATGTTGGGATTATTATTGTAAAATTCCTTTAATTTATTAATTAAAATTGATAGGTCCTGTTCATTATTTCCATTAAGTGGTTTTACATAAATGGTAGCATCAGTATATCTACATATTTCAAACTCTTTTCCAGTTTTTGTTTTTAATGTACTTCCTACAGGATATTTTTCTTTGAATTTTTCAATTAATGTGCTAAAATCAATATTACTGACAATTATATTTTCATTGTATTCTTTTTTCTTTAGAACTTCCCAAATAGCCAAAATACACATTCTCTTAAATATCCCGTCCTCAACTTCATAAATGATATTATTACCATTTCCATTATCCTTAGTTTTTGGTCTAAAGCCTTCAATAAAATCTTCATAGGAATAAGATTGATGAAATGTAATGAATCCATATTTATTTTTATTATCGTTAGTTTTTTCTTCAACATATTTCCTTGCTAAGTATGTTTTTCCAGTTCCTGGAACTCCATAAAGAATAATTTGTCCTTTTTTATCTAAAATTTTGTCTATAATAGTATCACCCCCAAAATATAATTTTAAAACCTTATCTATCTTTTCAATAATTTCCTTTAACTCTTTTTTTCTATTTTCATCTATATTTTCATTTTTTAATAATTCTTCATGTTTATTTTTTGCTTTAATTAAAATTTCTTTTATTGTTTCTGGTTTTATATTATTATTTTCCCCAATGTATGAAAATCCAGCCATTCCTACTGAAATTCTATCGTTAGGAACTTCTACATATCCTTCCTCATCAAAAACTGTAGAATACTCCTTTTCCCCACATATTTTTACTTTATATGTTTCCTCACCACTCAGCACTCTTTCAAGATATTCTTTTTCATTACCTTCAGCCTTTTCAATATTATTTTTAATTATGTTCTATTATTTTTTCTGGAAGTAAATCTGACATTTTTATTCCAGTATCCTTAGGAGTTTCTAAATATTTGCCTTTACCATATAATCCAACAAAATACCACTTACCATCTTCAATATTTTTTGATATGAATATAATTAGACCTTCTCTAAAATTATTTACTTTCCCTGTCATACAGCCATAATAATACTTTGAATTAAAATCTTCATTAAAGTTCCAAAATTCATGGGCATATCCCCATTTCTTTACAAATTCAAAACCATATCTATCTCTAAACTTAAATTCCTTTAAATCTGGACTTAATCCTTCCCACCTATTAAATGACCATGCAAGTTTTGCAACGATTCCTATAGGATTTGAGTTTTCCTCACTATTGTTTATAATAGAGTCGTTATTTTCCATTCCCAGAATTTTAATATTTAAAAAACTTTTAACTTTTTTTCTAGGTCCATCCATTAAGTAGCCATTATCATCTACAGTATATTTTCCATTAAATAAATAATAAAAATTCCTTTTTTTGAGTTCTGGAGAAATAACTCTTATGTATAATGTACCGCGCTGTTCTTTAGCGATACTTAATTTGACATTATCAACACTAACATTATGTTCTAAAAACATTGATGCTAAAAATATGACATTATAGTGTGGAATGTAAATTTTATCTCCATATTTTACATAAAATATAGCTTTATTATTATGGATGAAATATCCTATAATTCCATCATAATTTGGATTGTTTAATATTTTATTAATTTCAGATTTTAAGTTAATATGAGGATTCTGCTTTTTAACTAAATATAGTATATGGTAAATCTCTCTCAATTCATTATTTAACTCCATATTGAACTTATCAGGATTTTCTCGGATATTATTTTCTAAATATTTTATACTTTTTAAAAATTTGTCAAGGTCTTCATAAGAAAGATCTGATTTTTGAATGACTATCACTTTATCACCTATATGTTGTTATAATAAAATTTTCAACGGTATTATTTTTAACTATAATTCAAACTCAACAATTTCTATTTTTGTGGGATTTAATCTTTCATTCCTATGAAAAACATGAAATAATATAAAGTTATTTTTAATTCAGAGTCTAAATTATCTAAGTCTATTTTTTGGTCTTCATTTAGAAATACAAACAATGCTGGACTTTCTAAAAAATCACTAAGTGGAGCCATTTCATTTATTACTTCCTTTACAATTAATCTTATTAACTCCTCATCCTCAGATATGTCTCCAAAGTTTAATAAATAGGCTCTACCACAATTATGGATTAATACTAAAGATTCGTATAGTTCCTCTGGTAAATCAATATTTGAATAACTTAAAAAACCAATTTTTAAATTATACTTTATTTCATTGTTTGATATTATAAGCAATCTTCTGTAAAACTCCCCCTTTTCATTTTCTTTTGGAATATATATCCTAATTTCCATAATATCCCACCTCAATCCCTCAATTTTAATATATGTAATTATTCATATATTTTTTTGTTATTTTCTGTCTTTGAACTCTCTTTTATACAAAGCAGTGCCTGTCTTAGAATATATAAACTAAAAACCAAAAGTATTGCAGATTCTGGAGAGGCTATAAATATGATTATTAGAAATGGCAAAACGACTTTCCAGAAATGCTTCCAAGTGATAAATTTATAAATAATCCAGATTTCCAATACAATTGTTGGAATTGCAGCCAAAAACCAAAACCAATAATTTCTTACAGCAACTCCAAGTATAAAACCTATGAATGATAAAGTTAATAAGATAAAGAAAGTCTTTAAGGAACTACTACCCATACTCTCACATTTACTAAGATTTATTTTCAGTATGAGTATTATTGCCAAATATTATTTCATAAAGTTGGGCATTGTAATCTTTTGCTGACTTATAGGCGTCGTAAATACTATATATCCAAATAATAAGACACCTAATAACAAAAGAGGTATTCCAATGACCAATAGAGATAGCAATAATCCAAATGCAATTAATGTTCCAGTAGTTATGAACAATATAATTCCCTTTCCAACCTTTCCAAGGTATATTTGTCCAGCCCCGGGAATTATAACACTAAGCAATACTGCAATTCCAGCATTCTTTTTCTTTTGCTCATAATAAACAATTTTTTGCTGTTTGTCCATATCTTTAACAAACTCCTTTATTTGCATTAATTCCATTTCATTCATAGTATCACCCTATTTTATGACAAATTAATATAAAATATTCCCAGTTTCTTTCCTTTCAAATTCTTTAAGCTTTTTATCAATTTTTTTTCTTTTTCCTTTTCTTGTATAAAATGTTGCTTCCAAATCATCCCAATCTACAGAATCCGTGCTATCTTGCTTAATATATTCCTTGTCTAACAAACTTTTAATTCCAATTTTTACCATATGTGATGTGTATTCAATATTTCTGTATGAATTTCTAATATTTTCAATAATTTTCTTTAAACTAACTCTATGTGGGCTTTTTCTAAGGATTTTTAAGATTTTTAACTCTAAATCTGTTAATCTTTTATTAGAGTAAATCATTTCCCCATTTTTGAATACTATCAACTCTCCATTTTCAAAAGATTCCCAATTTTCATTAGTTAAAGGATTTGTAGCAATAATAAACCCCTCTTCGCTCACATTCTTAACGTCTCCTAAGTTTATAACATAATCTTCATCCTTCAACCTAATTTTTCCATAGGGAGGCTTTCTTTTTAGGAAATGCAAATCTTTCTTTCCTTTACAATCCCTATAAGCAAATAAATACTCTCCATCAGAGAATAAGCAATTAAATGCACCATAGTAGTTAATATCCAACAATATATCCAATAATTCATCAAATCCCTCCTTATCCCATGTAATTTCTCTCTTTTCAATTTGGGATAGCATATAGCAGAATACATACTCAGAATCCGTGTCTCCAATTGGATAATAGCCATCAAGTTCTAAATCCTCATAACCTAACAAAGTTCCATTGTGGGCAAATACAATCTCTTTATCATCCAATTTTCTAACAAATGGATGAGTATTAACATAAGATTCACTTCCAGTACTCGCCTTTCTTATGTGTGCTATGAAAATCTTTGATTTAATATTATTCCAATTAATACATCTTGGTAATAAGGCATCATTCATTTTAATTGGCTCCTTTATCACCCTAACAAACTCATCTGGATAGAATGCAATCCCCCAGCCATTTGGATGCATCTCACTATCCTTTTTAAAACTATTTAGGGTCAATTCAACATTAACTTTTTTATTAAAGCAGATTCCAAGCAATTCACACATGCCTATCCCCCATATAATCTTTGTAATCTCCAGATTTCACTAAAACTCCATAAGGTTCTGGATAAAAATACATCCAAGCCTTTATCTCCTTCCCAGTCTCTAACACAATTGGAACTTTCTTCCTAAAATAATAATTAGGATGCCCTTCAAGGTAGTCAATTCTTTCTAAGGTTTTTTTATCAACCTCATAAACTTCTCCAACAATATGGGAGATTTTCTCATTTTCAACAACATAAGGGATTATATCAGCATACATTGCATATTTTTCTTTAGTTTTGCCTTTTCCAATGAATTTTGAATTTTTTAAGTAATGTTTATGATTCCAAAAGTCTTTTCTCAAACTTCCATAGACAAACACATACTCCATAATCTCACGAGTTGAGTTTGTTATTTTCATGAATAATAGTATTGATGAATATATTTATATAGTTTTCTATGCTTACTAAATTTACTATACTTACTATGCTTACTATTATTTATAACAACTCACTCCTTCTCATGGAAATAATATCATATTCCTCAAAATCTTCCTCTTCTCTCCTAAATCTTGTAGTACAAACCTCACACATTATTTTATAATCTTTTAAAACATCAATTTGATATAAAATTGTACTATCACAAGTTATAGTTACTATAATCTTAAGATTATATTTTGGTAATACTTTTTTACAAACTTCTCTAAGTTTTTCCAAATCTTTTTTATCAATATCCTCGTATAGCCAAATTCTATTCTTTTCTTTATTTCTGAAAAATCTCTTGGCAAGAGTTACGAGTTCTTTATCCTTGAGCACATATATTCCTATCATCAACAGAGCATCTTCAAGCATATGTTCAGCTGTAGGTATCCATACAACAATTTTACAATTCTCAGGCTTGCACTCATCTTGGAATCTAAAGATTGGTGTTAAAACCCACCAAGGTCTATCGTTCTCGTGAAGGATTAAACAATGTGTTGGATAAATTCCATTATGCAGAAAATCTGACCATCCTACCATTATAAAGGCGTTTGCAGAACCCATACTTTCCACCTCTTATTCTAAAACATCAAAAATTAATATATACCAGAATTTATATAATGCTAATTGTCTAATTAAACTTACAATACTTACTATTATTAATATTGGTGTATTAATATTGGTGAAAGAATGATAAATGATATTGAGAAAATAAGAGGAGGCGTTCATATAGCAGTTCAAGGATACGAAGTAGATAGAATTACCGAAATTCCAATAATGAGGAGGGCTGAGAAGGTTTATTTAATTTGTATGCCTGAAAATATTGATTCTGAAAGAGGAAAGGCATTTAAAAATGTTATAATTAAAAAGTTTGAAGAAAATAGAATAAATTATGAGATCGTTGAGGCGGATTTATTTGATTTAGAAGATATTATTAAAAAAATAAAATCAATTATAAAATATGAAAGAAAAGAGTTTGGAGATGTTAAATTTTACATTAATGTTTCATCTGGCTCTACAATTGGTTGTATTGCAGGAATAACATGTGCAATGATATTGAATAAAGAAAATTCGAAGATAATTCCATATTATGTAGTTCCTGAAAGATTGTTTGATGATTTATCTGAAAATGAAAAAGAAGAATTAAAAAAAGAATATTTAAGCAAATATAATTGTTCTTATCTTCCAAGGAGTTTTGGAGTTAGAGGAATTAAGTTAATCTATCCTTTTGAAGTAACTTTGCCAAGAGACGAATTGTTAATATTTTTAAAATTTATTAGTAGAGCAGGAGATAAAGGTTTGACAATAAAAGAACTTAGTATTTTAACAAAAGAGGAGTTTTTAAATGTGGATTTAAATAATGATGAGAGTGTGAAAAAATTAGTAATGGTGGTAGAAGGAAAGAATGAAAAAGAAGTTAGCCCTCAAAGTATTAAAAATATGAAAAAATTAGTTATAAAACTAAGGAAACTTGTTGGTAATGATATAGAAGATTTAAAAAAAATTGTTGAGTGGAGAAATAAAAGTAAAGTATCTAAAAAAACTACAAGCCAAAATGATATAGTATGGATCAATAAAAATGTTGTTGAAAAACTTTTAGAGTTGGAGTTAATAGAAAAGCCTGAAAGAATAGGTAGGTCAAGATATATAAAAATCAGTGAAAAAGGTAAGATGTTGTTAAACTATGTTGGTTAAAGATAATTTATTTTTCAACAGTTTTTATATATGAAAGTATTTTCTCACATTCTTTAAGAATATTGTTTGCAAGATTTTCAATCTTATCTAATTTCTTGTAACTGACACTCTTTTTTCTTCCAGCATGTGATATAGGGTTACGAATATTTCTTATATCATTTAGCAATTTTATTATGTCAATTTTTTCTTCTTTGAAATTGTCAATTGTGTTTTTTAATTTACTAACTACATCTTTAATTTCTATATTATTTTCCTTTAGTTCTTTTAGATACTCTTCAATTTCTTTATTTTCTTTTTCATCATTATTTAAGCTATTTTCAATTATTTTAACTATTTTAGATTCACTTTTGTCCTTGTTAATGCTAATATTGTAGAGGATATATTCTATAAATTTTCTTGTATTTTCATCAACCCATGTGTTCAAGAAATATTCATTATCCTTTCCAACTTCATAAATTAACATATCAATTAACCACTCTCTTATAGATTGGAAAAATTGAGGTATAAGTTGCTTCTCTTTTTGATATTTTGCTAACTCGAATAGTTTTTCTAAAATTTCTATATTCAATTTGGCTTTAATACTATTGTCACTTTTATTAACAAAATCCTTAATTCCAAATTTTGTGAATTCAAATATATCATTTTTAATGTATTCCATTGGTTTTATCTGTGGAAGAATTTTATTTAGTTTTTCTTTTTGGCTATTTAATTCATATGCTTTTGAGATAGTAATTCCACACAAATTGTAATAGATTGACTTACTTATATTGTCCAAAAGACTACCCAACTTTTTACCTCTTGAATTATCTAAAAATTCTTTAATACTGTCAGATCTACCATATTTTTTTAGGTCTTTAACTGCATAAATCCACTCAGCCAAGTTAATCATTGGAGTTAAATCAATTATTGGAGCATACTCTTTATTAGGTTCATATGCCCCATAATAAACTCCTTTTATTTTAACATTTTTTACTTCTTTTAAAAATAGGGCTATTAAAAATCCAATAAATGGAATTGATCTAAATGAGTGAGTTATATCAAATATAATCTCTTCTCCTTCACCAACACTTTCAATTATAATTTCAAATAATTTCCAAAACTCTTCTTCTGATTTAGGGACTGGTATTTCAACAGCTTTTAAGTTTGGAAATTTTTCTAAGAGTTCCTCAAAATTTTTATTAACGATTGCTTGAGGCGTTACAAATACTATCATTTTATTCTCATTAAAAATGTTCATTAATGCTTCTTGAATAAACTTTGATTTAAAATAATTTGTTTTATCTCCATAGTAATATTTTACTTCATCATAATTTCCTGTTCCTAAAAAAGTTAGCAATGTCAATACACCCACCTCAATAATTTATTTTAATCCATCCTAATGGACTAATTATCTCATCATCTTTAACATAAACGGTTTTTGTCTTTGGGAAATCATAATATTTATAGGTTTTATTCCAAGATGTCCTTAAATTCTTATTTTTTTCATTCCTAAAGATTTTTTTCATTAGATTTAGATATTTATTTCCTTTATCATACTTCCATAACAATAAATAAATCGTTTTTGTTAAAAAACCTCCACCAAAGCCAACATTTAAATATATTTCTTTATTATTCAGTTTATTTTTTAAATCTTTATAAAATTTTTTTAAATTTTCATTATTTTCTCTTTCTAATTCAAAATCAATAACAGTTTCAGTTAATTTATTACACATTCTTTTTAATTCATCAAATTTTTTCTTTTCGTCCATATCCTTGTAAGTCCTTTCAGTTTTTTTAAACATTTCTTTTATAAATTCATCTTTAATTATTATTCTTAAATTAAATTCATTGTTATTCATAAACGCCTCTAATGGTGTAGGAACTTGAAGTTTTCTCTTTTTAATATTCCATCTCTTTGTCATAATAAACTTAAATTTTCCATTTAAACATTCACTATCAGAAACTATTAAATGTTTAAAAAAATCATCCTGAATATTTTTTGAAATAGCATTTTTAACAACAGCCTCTCCTTTCTTCCAGATTTCGATATCTCTTCTTTTTAAAATATCTATAAGTTCATAAATTCTTTTTTTATCATCATAGTAATCAAAGATATACGCCGTTCTTATAGCCCCTTTTATTGAACTTCCGGGAATGTATGGAAACCCATTTTGATTTATGAATTTTTTAACTTTAATATTTCTATGCTCTTCAATTTCACATTCAACTTCTCTAATCACATATTTCTCAGCGTCAATACCTACTTCTTTTAAAAGGTCTTTTACATTAACTTCTAATCTGTTGTTATAGATATATGATTTTATTAGTTCAGATAAATAATTTATATCATCAATATTTTTTAAACTCATCATAGCCTTTTCTAAATCAATGATTTTTGCCGTTTTACCTACTATATAATAATCTAAAGGAGAATATTCATCTCCACAACCTATAAAAATTGGTGTTATAGTTTTACATTTAACTTCCATAAACTTCCCTCCTCAATAAACCTTAGTAGGCATTAAAATTGGTTTTCCATTAACATAAACTGGATTTATACTATTATTTGGTTTTAAATCTTTATAATCTCCAACAAATCCTTTTTCAACAATTGAGCCTTCTGATAATGCCAAAATTCTCTTTTTTAAGTATGTTAATTTTTTTAGTGTATATATGTAGCCACCAATTTCTACTAAATTGTAATATTTTACTTTGTCATTCTTTGGAATTGCTGTGGATAATGTTAAATAACAATTCTTCTCTCTATCAAACAACTCAATAAATCTTTTATCTAAATCCTCAATAATCACTTTATCAAAAAATCCAGCCCCAACACTTCTTTTTCCTCCTAATCCCTCATCTTCAATAAGTTTTATTGAAGCATTTATTTTTTTTATTAAATCTTTATCTAATCCATCATAATCAACTAAAAAATAAAATTCTGCTCCATAATTTAATCTAATGAATTCTACACTGTAAAGTTGTCCTCTTCCATCTTTTTCGAGAGTTGTATTTTTAATTCTATCTATTGCTACTTTTTGTTCAATTTCTTTTGAGATAAGATTTATTTCATTTAAACTGCCATATTTTTTTAAACTATCAACTTCTTTCTCTCCGATAAGAAACTCTTTTCCAATAATTCGTTCTTTTATGTTTTCTATATTTAGAGATTTATTTAAATATTCATTAAATGCCTCTAAAGATATAAATTTTATCTTTTTTATTTTTTTAGCATCGTCACTTTTTGGAATATTAAAAAAAGGAACTATTGGCTTAGGTATAAAGTAAATATCCTCAAATTTAAATAGTAATGATGATACCTTTAAATCTAATAATCTTTTATCAAATTCTCCATATAGTTTAACAAAATTATTAACTATTGCAGAAAATAAACTGTGAGAGTGGAATATTAAAGAACTCTCTTCCAAATATCCCTCCCCAAAATGATATTTACTGTTTTCTTTTGGTATTAATCTCACTAACTTCATCATAATTTCACCAAAAAATTAAAATAAATTATTTAAAGGGAAGTTCTTCAACTTTGTTATACATTTCATCAACATCTTTAATATTTTCTTTTATTACTATTGCCTCATTATTACCTTCATAGTATTCTTTTGGTTTATAAATTAATTCCATATTTTCAAATTTAATTTTACCATAACCTCTTGAACCGCTTCCCCCTAAGTAGTCATCTTCTAAAAGTTTCATCCCTTCAACAAATTTTTTTATTAATTCTTTGTCTCCATCTTTGTATATGTTAAATACAACTTCAAACTTAAATTTACTACCTGCGACGACTCTTTCAATTTGCCTTGGGTGTTGTGCAATCCCTTTAACTCTATCTATAACATTTTCTGGTTTTATTTCTAAATAATTTTCATAGTTCTTGTCTTTTTTATTTAAAATTTTATCATTATCTTTGCTAATTAAAAATGCATCTCTAACTATTACTCTTGCAGATTCTTTAATATTTTTTGAATTGTGTGGTCCAAATAATTTACAAATATCACACGCTCCACAACTACATGGCATACCTGAAACTTTTTTATGAACTTCATTATCATCTAATTTTAATTTATCTGCATCAAAATCAGTTATTATTGGATTGCTTTTATCATTTTCATAAGTTATTTTCATTTTTTTATTAATACTCTCCCTTTTTTCGTCATATTCATAGTATATTTCTATAGTTCTTGTCTTTTCGAAATCTTTTTTACCCTTTTTTTCAACTTCTTTATAGTATTCTACTTTTATATTATATTGACCATCCTTCTTTTCTAATAAACTTCTAATTTTTCCTTTTAATGAACTTCCTGGGATTATAATTTTTCCTTCTGGATCTTTAATAACTTGAATATCTACACCCCCAATTTTTAAAGTTTCACTTAAACCCCCAATATGTAATCCAGTTTCAGTTATGATATAACCTTTTAAGATTACTTTTCCTTTCAATGTTAATTCCATATATTAACACCCCACAATTAATTTTTATTTACGATTCTGTGATATGCAACAACTGCTTCAAAGAATTTTTTAAAATTATTGAATTTCTTAATTTTTTCGTCATTTTTAGCTTCTTCAATTTTATCAATAACTTTATTAACTAAGTATTCCAAATCTTCTAAAGATTTTTTAGCCTCTTTTGTTTCTTTACCTATATTATAAGCTATTTTTGGTTTTAATAAAACCAACCTAACAAACCATTCTTTTTTATTGGTATCAATATCAAGAATATAATCATAAAACTTTCTTAATTTTGTTGATGCTAAGTTCCTAAGATTATATTTTCCAAATCGTTCTGCAAGATTCATAACTTTTAGAGCATTATTTTCATTTAGATTTAATATATCATTCAAATTATTGTCAATTTCTGTTCTTTTCACATATCCATTCATAATTCTCACCCATTTCTATTTTTAAGTTCTATAATTTTTGCAGAAACTTTTAAGTCGTTGAATCTTACATTTCCACATTTAAGCCCATAGGTTATTTTCTCTTTGACATAATCTTCTAAGAATTTAACATTTACATCCAATTTATCACCACTTTTGAAATTTCTATGTAAGTAATACAAAATTCTCCAATAATATGGAAAGTTTATAAGGAATTCCTCTCCTTTGTATTCTATAACTCTATTTAACTTATCTGCAACAGTTTGAGAGATAAATAATATTCTTCTACTAATATTTGACTTAAGGGCTTTTTCAAAATGATTCTCTAACTCTGTCTCGTTGTATTTTTTCATAAGTTCTTTAATCTTATCGTCGATTTTAATTTCTTTATTATATTTTATTGAGTAAAGTTTTTCTAATCTTTTTATTAAATCTTCATCGTAATAAACTTCAAAGTCCCAATTTAATGGACAACCAAAGATAGATATGGCATTTTTCTTAATATCCTCATACTTACCATTAACTGGTAAAACTATCTTATCTTCTTTTGCAATATCGTCCAATTCTACATTAGCCATATTAACTGCCTTTTTAAACTCAAACTTTGGATTAACTATAACAATTCCAGCACTTAGAGATAAATTAGGATTGTAGCACGTAAATCTTTTAAATTTTCTCCTAATGTCTTTTGCTAACTCCCATATAACATCCCAGGAACCTACTATAAGAGTATCATCCCCTCCAGAATAAACTAAATAAACATTATCTTTGTAAGGTACTTCTTTATCTTTAATTTTACAATATCCTGTCTCAATTAAGTGAGGAATATAGCCAGTGAAAAACAAAGTTAGCATAGAACTCAATGTGCTCATTCTTGATATAGATGCAAATTCTCCTAAACCCTTAGTAAAAACCTTTCCTAAGTTATCAACATCCATCTTTAAAATTCCTATCTTATTAGTTCCAGTTCTTTCTTCTGCCTGTTCTGCCAATTCATCAAAATCTTTTATTTTTTTATTATCGTCTAATGGAAAGGCAATACTCCAAATTTTATAGGGAATTTCTAAATCTCCATTTTCTTTTGGAAGGTAATATGTTTCATTTTCAAATTTAACTTTTTCAAATAACTCTTGCAGGGCTGGAAGTTTTTTCATTGTAATTTCTCTATCTGGGTTTTCTATAACCTTAGCTCTTGAAGGTTTTTCATAGTTATAATCTATCTGCCCTAATTTTTTAAATTCTTTTAAAAATTCTGTCAATTCTACGAACGAATAACAATTTTCACATACTTTGTCTTCTCCTTCATCATATAGTTGTATTCCTTTTTCAAATTCTCCTCTACAACATCTACATATCTTATTTTCATCACCAGAACCTTCTGGTTTAAAGAACTTTTCAATACTTAATTTTATCTTATAATGATACTTCTGCATTTTCTTTATTGCAGTAACTTCTCCAACATCTTTCCATTTTTTTGAAAAGTTAGATTCTGCTTGTGATAAGAATTCATATGGTTTAATATTTACTTTTCCCAAAGTAATGTATAAATCAGTTCTGAATTTCTGATAGATTAAGTCATTTATTTCTTCTTCAATATCTTTAATAAAATTATCTTTTACTTTATATGATAAAATATAGAAGTGTCCTCCTCCACAAAATAGTATATTTGTTATTGGCAAATCCAACTTTTGTATTATGTAGTTTGCAATTATTTCAGTTAAAAAATCTAAGTAAAAACTCCTACCTTTTAACGACTTTGTGGCATATTTTGTAGTTACTTTAAAGATAAAATTCTGAATTCCTGATATATCTCCGTGAATTAATGAAAATAACTCATATTTTTCCCAGAAAGGATTTAACTCTTTTTTATATTTCCCTTTTTCTAATGGGATTCTTTTTAATAATTTAGATAACATATCATCAGTTAGTTTAGCATCTAAATGTTCCTCTATTTTATATAATTTATATAAACAACAGGCAATGGCACAAGTAGTTTTTAAATGGTCAAATAATGAGATATCTGGCAAATAACCTTCCTTTTTCCAATTGGTTGCTGAGGGAACACACCATAAGTATTTTTGAATTAACTGGAATAACTTTTCAAAGTTGTCAATTTTTACTTTTTTATTTTTATTTTCTAATTCATTTTTAAATGCATTGTATAAATCTTTATAGGGATTATCTGAACTTGAACTGTTTGATTGCTTTTCTTCATCATTAAAGTATGGAAAAATTACCTCTTCTTTAATTGAAAGAGGTTTTAAATAGTATTTCATTCCATTTCTGTATAGTTCCTCTTTGTTTTTCTTTATTTTTTTATGATAAAACTTATCATCACTAATATCTATAAGTTCAAAAACTGACAGTAATGCCTGATCTTTTTTTGGTACATTTAGGCATTCTTCAAAATCTTCCCTCTCTCCACTACTTAGCCAGTCAGATAATATTAGAATTTTAACTAAGGGGTTAGAATTACTTTTATTGTGATGCTCTCTAATCAATTCAATGACTAAATTTTTAATCTCTTCATTAATTCCTAAGTTTTTGTAATATTTTTCAATAAACTCTGGCCCACACTTTTGATGTTTTATTCTTGGATTTTTAGCCCTCTGTATAAACTTCCCAATATCGTGCAATAAACTTCCAATCATTAACGCTTTATAATCGTTATCCATACCAATCCCCCATAATAAGTAATATTTGTTAATAGATCTATTTATATTTTCTGAATCTACAATGTTTAAATTCTCTAATTGTTATTACTTTACCATCTTCTATAACTTCTTTAACCACTCTTTTTGTAGTTGCATAAATAGGAATTAAATTATTCTCAAAGGCATAATTAACCATATTGTATGTTGCTCCAAAGTCCCCCTGTATTAATACATAGTCCCCATCATTTGCATTATTTTTTAGAAATTCTTTTATTGGTTTTAGATAATCGGTTATATCCTCAATTTCTGGAGGAATATTGCTCCAAATATTTTGTAATTCTTTTGGTAAATATATAAATTTATCTACCTTTAAATTTTCTCTTGCATCATTTATTTGGTCATCAGTAAGATTATGAGAAAATAATAAAAACATCTTTGGCAAAATTATCACCTATTTTTAGAATTTGAGAATTTTTCATATTCTTTTTTTAACATATCAAGAGGTAAATTTTCTTTAATAGACGATAAATCCTCATTCAATTGATTTATTATATCCTTCACATAGGAAAGAATTTCGTTATATAGCTGAAAATTTTATAATATTTATTATTATTTATTATTTAGAGAATTCATAATCTGATTTTTAGAGCATAATCTTCTATTCAATATGAGCCATTTAAATAATTCGAAAGAATATTTACCCCTCACATTGTATGTTTTTGATAGATTGAAGGAAATATAATTTAATAGAGCAAATTCTAAAGCATTAAAATCATAGAAATCCTCATCTTTGTAGTTATTAACTATATTCATTATAGTATTAACCTTCTCTACTACATTCTCGTTATTATCAAGTTCTTCCAAAATTTCAATAACATCCTTTAATTTTTCATTAGTACATCTATTTTTACATTTAGGAGATAACAAATTCTTCTCTACAAAATTCCAATATATTTCATTATTTTCAAGTTTATATGCATTAATAACTTTTTGAATTAGCAAAGTTTTAAGTAATCTATTTAGTAAATTTAAATAATATTCTCTATTTTTCTCATTATTATTAATTCTCTCTATTAAATTGTCTATAACTTCCTCTATATCTGGAGGGTTCTTTTTATATAATTCTTCAATATTTTCTAAATCTTTTTCAGTATTAAATTCCACACCTTTACGGACAGCATCTGCATGTGCTATTGTATTTCTTATATCTCTCAATTTTTCATAAATTGCATTAACTTCCTTAAAGAACAATAAATCTACGGCATAAGATAATCTTTTCATTAAGTCCCTATTTTTGTGTGTTGGAGTTAATCCATATTTTTCACATAGCATCCAAAATATAGAATCAGTTAAACATAGATAGCCAGAACTGTATTTTTTATTATCAAAATTCCACTCTGCCATTAATTTTTGAAACTCATAGTATGAAGATACATTATTAAATCTTTCACTAAATTCCTTTAACTTTGGAATAATATATTTTGTAAATCTTCCAGAATCTTCATTGATGTTATTTAATATTTTATTTAATTCCTCTATATCTTCCCTAACTTCCCTTAAATAGTTTGCATCTATATGGATTGAGATTTTTCTAAGATTATTAGCCAATAATTTGTTTTCCTCTTCCAACAAATCAGAGATTAAATAACTATTTCCATATTTTGTAAATTCATACATTCCTTTAATCCATTCAAGAATTTCAAATATAGGGCTTAAATCCACAATTGGAGCATAATTTAGTTCTTTATAAACATCTAACATTCCATAATATATTCCTTCAAGTTTAACATTTTTGAAGTATCTAAGGAACTCTAACATTACATACATAAATAGAGGAATAGACCTAAATGAATGAGTAATATCTAAATAAATTTCGTCATTGTCATTTATTTCATTAGTTAAAGACATAAAAATATCGAAATTCTCCCAAATTTCTTCTTTATTTATTCCATACTTAATAAGCAAACACTTAGAGCCTCCTTTTGCATTAGGATTAATCTTTTTTAAATATTCATCTAAAACATTACATAGTTCTTTTAAATCCTCTTCTTTCAATTCATGATTTTTATAATTAGATTTTCCAACATTTTCTCCGATATATTTCCAATATTCTTCATTAAATTTCCCAATTTTTTGAGCATAATGTTTATAGAGTTCCTCCCACATAGATTTACTTGTTCCAACAACTATAATCTTATCTATCTTTAACTTTTCAACTAAAACTGATAAAACAAATGGACTCTCTATTTCTTTATTATCCCCTTCGAATCTGTATTTTGCGGTTCGATATTGCCTTTTGTATATATCTTCGTTAGTATCTCCCACACCCAATGGGGCTATTAATATTTTAGCCAAATATCATCACCTAACACTAAAAAATAATAAAATTCTCCTACTAAACCTATAGAATAACTTTAAAATTATGATAAGTAGAACAACAAAATAATATATAAAGTTTTCGAAATATACCTCTATAAAAATTAAATGCAAAGTGTAAAGTATTAAGAATAAATTTACTTTTTTAAAGTAAAAAATTAATAAAAATAGACTTTAAAATGACATATTTTTTCTTAATATTGATTTTATGTGCTCAATTAAATCAAGAGCATCATCCATCTTTTTTAGCTCTTCAATACTCACTACTGGTAAGTTCTTATATTCTTTCTCTTTTTTCTCTAATATCAATAATGAATAACCTTCCAATAATTTTGATAATTCTTTGACAAATAATGCCTTTCTTCTAACTTCCTCATTGTTTTGTTGTTCAATATTTGTCAATAGAATATTTTGAGATTCTCCTAAATCTTTCTCTGCTACAGCATCAAATGGAGCTTTATCAATAACAAATAAGTTAAATCCTAATCTATTTAGGAAATGTAAAGCTTCTTTCTTGTAGTCTTCTAATTTTTCTAATTTATTTTCAAAATCTTCCTCTTCAATAGGTTCAAATAAATCAATTCCTTTAACTAATGGAACATCTAAAAATTCTTCAATTTTCATTGCTACCTCTACAGAAGGATTAGCCATTTGTGTCTCATATTTATATATTGTCTTTCTTGAAACTCCTGCAACTTCGGCCAATTTTCCAACAGATATACCCATAGATTCTATAGCCTCTCTTAAAACTTTTCCATCTATATTTACAAAAAACCCTCCTCTCTTTGCATAAACAACTGGCGGACTACCTTCTAAATAGTCCTTAAATGTTTTAAAAGTTACAGCCTTTATGTTGTATCTATCATAAACTACTCCATGCTCCATTGGAGCATTTCTTGTTCTGATACCAATTATTAAAGGAGTTCCACGTAATATTCTACTAATTTTTTTTAATTCCTTTGATTGTTCTTTACTTAAACTATCAATATTTTTTAAAACTTTCAAAATAAGTCTAATACTATCTTTACTTGCAATTATGTCAAAACAACTTCTACTTAATGGTTTTGAAACAATAAATTTATGTGCTCTTAATAATTCGATACATTCGGATATTAACATTTCTCTCATAATATCACCATAAATTTTTCTAATTCAAATCAAGGTTATATTTATTTTTTACGATTTATATTTCATATTATTGAACTTTACTAATATAAACTTTATCTACCAAAAATAGATAAATCATTCATATATTTTGAATAATAGTTCTACAATAGAGATAATGATGTGAGTAAAACCCACAATATTATATATTAATTTCTACTTAAATTTAGTATAAACCATTTATATAGTGAGTATTACTAACTAAAATTATGTCAATGTGAGACAATGCCAGATCATATTCTCTCTGGAATAAAGGCAATAGTTTCAATGAAACTGAGAAGAAAAGGTTTAACACAAAAAGAAATAGCAAAAATTATTAAGAGTGATAGGTCAATAGTTTCTCACTATCTCTCTGGAAGATATCCAAAGGAAAAAATTTTAAAAATAGCAAAAACTATTGGAGAGATCCCTCCTGAATATGGAGCAAGAATAATACATTCTTTAACTGATGATAAAGAACTTGCAAAGAATTTAATAAAAGAGTTATATGGAATAAAACTTTCTTGGGATAAAGATTCATGTATATTTTGTGGCACTTGCCTTATGTGTGAAGCACTCACACTCGATTATTTGACTATAAATATCGATTACAATTCTTGCATACTATGTGGAAATTGTATAATAAACTGCCCAACTAACTCATTAAAATTTGTGAGGGAGAGTTATGATTGAACAGGTAAAAGAAGTATATGAAAATGGATTCACAATATATAGAGATGGAAAAATTGAAAAAAGAGAACTTTTCTGGAACGATGAATTTTGTGTTGGCTGTGGAATCTGTGCCGATATCTGTCCAGTAAATGCAATAGCTATGGGACCATTAGGGGCTATTGCTAAAGGAGATGTTGTTGCTCCAAAATTAGATATTGATAAAGATACTTGTGTTTTATGTGGAATGTGTGCATCAGCATGTCCATTTGACGCATTAGATTTAAAAATCAATGGAAAATCAATAAAAGAGGATGAAAGATATCCAAAAATTAAAAGAGATATTAAGATATATCAAGATAAGTGTGTCTTGTGTGAGCAGTGTGAAATGGTTTGTCCTCAGGCGGCTATTACCGTTGATAGAAGTTTAGCAGAAAGAAGTAAATTTGTTATTGGTGAGGTAAATATAAAAAAAGATAAGTGTGTTTTATGTGGAATTTGTGCTGAATACTGTCCAGCAGATGCTATTGATTTAAAATACAACTATCCTACTCCATCAAATCCAAAACCAATAACTGACATTGAAGTTAATAGTGATAAATGTGTCTATTGTAAAGTTTGTGAATTTGTTTGTCCTCATGATGCAATAGAGGTTATTTGTTATAAGTGTCCAATGATGAAAAGAATACCTCAAGCAAAGTTATATGAAGATATTCAAGGAAAAACGGTCGTTGATAAAGATTTATGTGTAACCTGTGGATGGTGTGCTTATATATGTCCAGCAAATGCCATAGAAGTTGAGAAACCATTCAAGGGAGAGGTTATAATTGATGTTGATGCCTGTAACGCATGTGGAGCTTGTATCTCAATATGTCCATGTGGTGCTTTAGAATTCCCTAAACCAAAAGATAAGGCTGAAAAAGTTCCAAGATTAATCGTTAATCAAAACTTATGTGTTTTATGTGGAGCTTGTAGCAAAGCATGTCCAATTAATGCTATAAAGGTAGTTAGAAAAGAGATTAACTTTGAAAGAGAACCAAAAGCAATTGCCTGGAAAAAGGCGTTTGAAAAACTATTACAAAATTAATATTATATAATCATTAAAAAATATTAAAAACTTTAAAGGTGAGGAAATGAAAGCTTATAAATTAGTTGTCTATCCAGAAAGATGTCATGGATGTGGTAATTGCGTAGTTTCATGTCCTGTCAATGCTAAACATCCAGAAACATGGGGAGGAAAGGGACCATACAGTGACGATGTAGTTATTAGAGTTGAGAATGGAGTAGTTAATATAGTAAATCCTGATTTATGTGGAGGATGTGGAGCATGTATAGAGGCATGTCCAGTTAACGCCATAGAATTAGTTTTCATAAGAAAATAAGGTGAAAAAATGAAGTTTATTTTAAATACAGGTAGAACTATTTGGCAAGGTGAAGCAATAGAGGCTGGAAAAAATCTCGATTTGTATGTTAAAGCAGCAGGAGTTATTTACATTAATGAAGAAGATATGAGAAAATTAGGAGTTAAAGAAGGAGATAAAGTAAAAGTTAAGTCTGAATATGGAGAGGTTGTAGTTTATGTAAAAAAAGCTACCCAGAGAATGCCAGAAGGTATGGTATTTATCCCTATGGGCCCATGGGCAAACTGTGTAGTTAAGCCAGACACTCACAGTACAGGAATGCCCTGTCTTAAAGGATATCCTGGATTTTATGTTGAGATAGAAAAAACTGATGAAGAATTTTTAGATATGAAAACTTTAATGAGAAAAAAATACATTGAAAATCTTGAGTAAATCTAAAAATCTTTTATGGTGATAGATATGGAATATATAATAAAAAATGGAATTGTTTATGATCCATTAAATGGCATTAATGGAGAAAAAATGGATATTTGTGTAAAAGATGGGAAAATAGTTGAAAAAGTTTCTGAAAATGCAAAGATTATTGATGCATCAAACTGCGTTGTTATGCCAGGGGGTATTGATTCCCACACCCACGTTGCAGGACCAAAAGTTAATGTAGGTAGAATGTTTAGACCAGAGGACAGTAAAAAAGAAATTTATGCAAAAAAAGGTTTAAGAACTGGAACTGGGTTTTCAGTCCCATCAACATACAAAACTGGTTATCAATACTCAGAGATGGGATATACAACAGTTTTTGAAGCAGCAATGCCTCCATTATTAGCAAGACATACACATGAGGAATTTATAGAAACTCCTCAAGTAGATAAAGGAGTTCTAACACTATTTGGTAATAATTGGTTTGTTTTAGAGTATTTAAAAGAAGGTGATATTAAAAAATGTGCCGCTTATGTAGCATGGCTTTTAAAAGCCACAAGGGGTTTTGCAATAAAGATAGTTAATCCAGGAGGAACTGAGGCATGGGGTTGGGGTAAAAATGTCCATAGCCTTGATGATCCAGTTCCATACTTTGATATAACTCCAAGAGAAATTGTAAGAGGTTTATGTGAAGTTAATGAACTTCTTGGATTACCTCACTCAATCCACGTCCATCCAAACAACTTAGGACACCCTGGAAACTGGGAAACTACTCTTGAAACAATGGATTGTGTTAAAGGTATAAAAGCAAAACCAAAATATGGAGAGAGAGAAACCATTTACTACAATACTCATGTCCAATTCCACTCCTATGGAGGAACTTCATGGAAAGATTTTGTAAGTAAAGGTTTAGAAATTGCTGAATATGTTAATAAAAACGACCATTTAGTGGTTGATGTAGGGCAAATTACATTAGATGAAACTACAACAATGACAGCAGATGGACCAATGGAATATGATTTACACATGACAAATGGTTTAAAATGGGCAAACTGTGATGTTGAACTTGAAACAGGTTCAGGAGTCGTTCCATTTATTTACTCTCCAAAGGGCCCTGTTTATGCTCTACAATGGGCAATTGGTTTGGATATCTTCCTAAATATAGACACAGATAAAGTATTATTAACAACTGATCATCCCAATGCAGGGCCATTCACAAGATATCCAAGAATTATTGCATGGTTAATGAGTAAAAAATACAGAGATGAGTGGTTATATAACAAAGTTCATAAGTGGGCTCAACAGAGAAGCCATGTGGCTGATAGTGATAAAGAATATGACTTGTATGAAATAGCAAAAGTTACAAGAGCAAATCAAGCAAAAGTTTTAGGATTAAGCAAAGAGAAAGGTCATTTAGGTATTGGGGCTGATGCAGATATAGCAATTTATGAAATAAACCCAGAAGAAAAAGATGGTAAGAAAATAGAGAGAGCATTTAGATATGCTAAGTATGTATTGAAAGGAGGAAAATTAGTCGTTAAAGATGGAAATGTTGTCAAAGAGATTTTTGGAGACACAATATATGTAGATGTTAAAGTAGATGAAACATTAGAACAGGAAATTATGAAAGATTTAAAAGAGAAATTCACAAAATACTATTCAGTCAATTTAGATAACTATCCAGTTACTGAGGAATATGCAAATAGTTGGAAGGTTATAAAGATAGATGCAACTGATATTACCTAATTATAATTTTTAATAAAGGGATTTTAATGATAACATCGACAACAGACCATTTAGAAGGTTTTAAAATTGTAAAATATTTAGGTGTTGTAATAGGATATGGAGATGATCCAGAAGATGCCTTAGATGATTTAATAGATGTATCTAAAGAATTAGGAGCTAATGCAATCATAGGGATAAGAATTTCTAATGAAATTATGACAGAAATCGCATGTGATAAAAATTATTCTATTCCTGAATTAACATACTATGCATATGGAACTGCTGTTATTGTCGAACCAAAAGATAATGAAAAATAAAAATTGGTGATGTTATGAAAGAGTTAATACTAACTCTACAAAAGGAGGATATAATTGTTCCGGTAGAGATGGACAAAGTATTGCCAGAAGTTATTGAAAAGATGAGTTTAGATGAAATAAAAAATATTGAGTTAATACAAGGTAGAAAAAAAGTTAAAGTTGGCGATATTTTTGATGTTGAATTAAATGATATTGAAGGAGAGCCAAGAATTATTATAAAGAATTCAAATCAAAAATTAAAATATATTGGCTCAAAGATGAGTAGAGGGGAGATAATTGTTGAAGGAGATGTAGGAATGTATGTTGGCGCTGAAATGAAAGGAGGAAAAATTATTGTAAATGGAAATGCTGACAGTTGGGCTGGGCAGAATATGAAAGGAGGAAAGTTACTAATTAAAGGAAATGCAAGAGATTACGTTGGTTCATCTTATAGGGGAGATTGGAGAGGGATGAGTGGAGGAAAAATTATTGTAGAAGGTAATGCTGGAGATGAAATTGGAGAGTTTATGAAAAATGGAGTTATTCATATAAAAGGAAATGTAGGTATAATGGCAGGAATTCACCAGAATGGGGGAATAATATATATTGATGGAAATGTAGATGTTAGAGTAGGAGGTGAAATGAAAGCAGGAGCTATAGTAGTTTATGGAAAGGTTGAGGATGTTTTACCCTCATTTAAGTTTGAAGGAATAGTAGAAAATCCAATAATCAAATTACGTAAAAAAGATGAAGGAGTTCCAATAGAAGGAACATTCTACAAATTTACAGGAGACTATGTAAATAGAAAACCAAAAGGGCAATTGTATATTTCAGTAGATAGCAACCCAGATTTAATTTAAAATTTTTAAATTTTTTCACCCAATGCCGCTCTAACTAAACCATCAAACAAAGGATGTGGCTTATTTGGTCTTGATTTAAATTCTGGATGTGCCTGAGTTGCTACAAAGTATCTATTTTTATCAATCTCTATGAACTCTGCCAATCTACCATCAGGAGATTTTCCAGAAATTGTTAAGCCATAATTTTCCAATATTTCATGATATTCAGGATTTACCTCATATCTATGTCTATGTCTCTCATAAACTTTGATCTTTTTATATAATCTATGAACTAATGTTCCCTCTTTTAGTATTGCCGGATATGCCCCTAATCTCATAGTCCCTCCTTTTGCGTCAATCTCTTTTTGTTCTGGCAACAAATCTACAACAGGATATTTTGTATTTTCATCAAACTCCGTTGAATTAGCCCCCTCTAAGCCACATACATTTCTTGCAAACTCTATAACAGCACACTGCATACCCATACAAATGCCTAAAAATGGAATGTCATTTTCTCTTGCATATTTTATTGCATTTATTTTTCCTTCAACTCCCCTATCTCCAAATCCTCCGGGAACTAAAATTCCATCTAATTGATTATTTTCTCTATATTTATCTAAAATTTCTTCAAATTCTTCACACTCCAATCTTTCTGAATGTATCCAATTTATATTAACTCTTGTGTCATTCTTAGCCCCAGCGTGAATTAAAGCCTCATTTATACTTAGATAGGCATCTTTTAACTCAACATACTTACCTACCACTGCTATAACAACCTCATTTAATGGATTTATTACTCTATCAACGAATTTTCTCCAATCTTCTAAATTTGGCTCTCTATCTGGAAGATTTAATTTTTTAGTGACTAATTTTCCTAAACCTTCCTTTTCTAAGTTAAGTGGAACTTCATATATGGTTTTTGCATCTCTTGCTTCAATAACTGCCTCTCTATCTACATCACAAAATAGGGATAATTTTTCCTTGATTTTACTACTTATTGGATATTCAGTTCTGCAAATTAATATATCAGGTTGAATTCCAATACTTCTTAACTCTTTAACGCTATGCTGTGTTGGCTTTGTTTTTAACTCACCAGCCGCTTTTATGTATGGCAAAAGAGAGACATGAATGTATAAAACATTTTCTTTGCCAACATCTTTTTTAAACTGTCTAATAGCCTCTAAGAATGGTAAACTCTCAATATCTCCAACAGTTCCTCCAATCTCAACAATTGTAATGTCATAATTTTCTCCAAGTTTTTTAATCCAATCTTTTATTTCGTTAGTTATGTGAGGAATAACTTGAACAGTTTTTCCCAAATACTCTCCTCTTCTTTCTTTTGTCAAAACGCTCCAATATATCTTTCCTGTTGTTATATTATTATGTTTAGTTAAATTCTCATCAATAAACCTCTCATAATGTCCTAAATCTAAATCTGTCTCTCCACCATCTTCTGTAACAAATACTTCCCCATGCTCATAGGGAGACATCGTTCCAGCGTCAATTTGTAAATAAGGATCTACCTTAACCATATTTACCTTAAAACCTCTTGCTTTTAACAATCTGCCCAAAGAAGCCGCTGTAATTCCTTTCCCTAATGATGATATAACTCCTCCTGTAATAAATATAAACTTCATCTTTTCACCATACAAAAAATATAATTATAAACTACACGGATGAATAAAACCTCCTTTAATCATTAAATCAGCTAAGGTTATTGCTACAATAGATTCTGCAACTGGGATAATTCTTGGAACTATAATTGGATCATGTCTCCCTTTAATTTCAATTTCAGTATTTTCTAATGTTTTTAAATTTATAGTACTTTGCTTTTTACCTATTGAAGGCGTTGGTTTTACAGCAATCCTTATAACAATTGGAGTTCCACAACTAATTCCTCCCAAAATTCCTCCACAGTTGTTAGTTCTAAATCTTATATTTTTGTCTTCATCAAAATACATTTCATCATTCATCTCACTTCCATACAATTCAGTTGATTCAAAACCTCTTCCAATCTCTACACCTTTAACTGCATTTATACTCATTAAACCTCTTGCCAATTCTCCATTTAACTTATTAAATATTGGATTTCCAACTCCAACAGGAACATTTACTACTATTATTTCTACAACTCCACCAACACTGTCTTTATTTTTCATGGCGTTTAACACATACTCTTCCATCTCTTTTTCATTCATTGAAGGACATCTTAAAGGATTACTTTCAATTTTTTCTATCAAACTTTCAAGAGATTTTTCATCTTCAAATATATCAGGATTTTTGTAATAATTAAAATCTCCTTTTATTTTTCCAATTTTTATTGTATAACCAACGATTTTTATGTTATATGTGTAAGAAAGTAATTTTTTTGCAATTGCTCCACCAATAACATGCCCTACTGTTACTCTTCCACTGGCTCTACCTCCTCCTCTATAATCATAATTTTTATATTTTAATTTATAGGTTAAATCTGCGTGTCCAGGTCTTGGAGTGTCCTTTATCAATGAATAATCTTTTGGTCTTGCATTTTTATTATAGACAATTGCACATATTGGCGTTCCAGTAGTTTTTCCCTCAAAAATACCTGATAATACATTTACAATATCATCTTCCTTTCTTGGAGTCGAGAATATACTACTTCCTGGCTTTCTCCTATTAAGCTCTTTTTGAATATCTTCTTCAGATAATGGTAAATTTGCAGGACAGCCATCAACAACTGCCCCAACAGCCTTTCCGTGACTCTCGCCAAAAACTGTAACTCTAAACATATCCCCATAGGTGTTCATTTAAAATCACCAAAATTTTAATAATCTTATTTTATATTAAAGTAAAATAAAAATCTTCTCATAAAAATTAAAATATAACTAAAATAGTTAAAATATTTCAAAATAAAAATTAAAATTTTCAAAAATAAAAAAGTTTAATTTTATCTGTAAAGAACTGATAGATGTTTTGGTTCTTCTTTAACTTTACCTCTTTTCTTTTCCATAATTCTTTCAACTGCTTTTTTGAAGTCCTCCATAGTTACATAATCTCTAAGTTCCCTTATAGCATTCATTCCTGCCTCTGTACAGATTGCCTTTAAATCAGCCCCTACACATCCTTCTGTCATTTTTGCTATTTTTTCTAAATTAACATCTTTAGCTAAATTCATTCTTCTTGTATGTATTTTCAATATCTCTAACCTACCTTTTTCATCTGGTGGTGGAACTTCAATAATTCTATCAAATCTTCCTGGTCTCAATATTGCTGGATCTAAAATATCTAATCTGTTTGTAGCTCCTATTATCTTAACATCTCCTCTTGTATCAAAACCATCCATCTCTGCCAATAACTGCATTAAAGTTCTTTGGACTTCTCTATCTCCTCCAGTTAAAGCATCAGTTCTCTTTGCGGCAATAGCGTCAATTTCATCAATGAATATTATTGACGGTGCCTTCTCTTTTGCTAATTTGAATATATCTTTAACTAATGAAGCACCTTCTCCAATAAACTTTTTAACCAATTCTGAACCAACAACTCTTATAAATGTTGCATTGGTTTCTGTTGCAACAGCCTTAGCCAATAATGTCTTACCAGTTCCTGGTGGTCCATAAAGTAAAACTCCTTTTGGTGGTTCAATTCCTACTTTTTCAAATAATTCTGGATGTTTCATTGGAAGTTCTACAACCTCCCTAACTTCTTGTATTTGTTTATCTAAACCTCCAATATCTTCATACCTAACATTAGGTCTTTCATCGACTTCCATAGCCCTTGCTCTATAATCTTTATTTTCTGGAAGAACATCAACAACAGTCAATGTTTGCTGATTTAGACATACTCTTTTTCCTGGAGTGATATCGTCTGGATTTACAAAGTGTGAAATATTAACTAAAAAACTTGGACCTGTTGAACTTTTAACAATTACTTTCCTCTCTCCAACTTTATCAACTACTGTCCCTACAATTAATGGAGGAACTCTCATTCTGTCTAATTCTCTTCTTAAAATTTCATTTTCTTTCATTAATTGTAAATTTTCTCTTTCAAGTTCTTTTTTTTCTAATTCTAATTTTAAAATTTTACTCTCTAATTCTGCAATAGTTGCTTTATCTTTTAGATCATTATTAATTATATTGTTACTTAAAGTTTCTTTTTTAGTTTTTTCTTCTTTAAATTCTTCAAAAGATTTTTTTTCTTTATTTAATCCTAAAAATTCTTCAAAAACCATAATCATCACCAAGTGAAATAATAATCATTACACGGTATAATTGTATTGTTAATTATTTAAATAATGTTTGGTAATAATTTATTACTATCTTATTATATTTATACCTTTGGGTTAATGAATTATATTATTATTTATATTATTATTTAGAATAATATTTTTTCCACAGTATTCTTAAACATTCAATAACCATCCTTTTGGCAATTTCATCTAATGTATAAGGAGTTATTGGCTCAAAATCTTTGATAAACTTTTCAGTTCCTACTACAATATGCCCATCTTCATTTAAATTTAAAAACTTTGCTGGACCCTTTGCATACTTAGCATCACAAACCTTTACTTTTTCATCAATGCCAAATACTCCATTAGTTCCTATCGTTTTAATACCTTTACTTTTGCAGTATTCTATAATAGCCTTTGTTGTTGGAATAGTGTCACCACCAGCGATACATATAATTGCAACATCTCCTCTAATTAAGTTTAAATTTTTTTCATTTATATTTACTTTGTAAGATTCTACTCTATCTTTAAAAAATCTTTTTATAAAATCTACTTTATACTCACCAACATTTCCTCCTAATTTTCTATGAATAATATCGTTTTTCTCTATCTTAGCGCTGTCAAAAACATAAACTTTCTCTACTCCACCCCTATGCACTTCCAATAAATCAAATATAACTCTAACTCCTAATCTACCACAACCTATAACTGAAACCTCTCCCTTAGGAATTAACATCCTCTCTAAATCTTCAACATTCATAAGTATCTCCTATTCAAAAATATTTTATAACTAAACTTTTATATTGATAACTCTTTATTATAAAAATATTCTTAAAAAATTATGACATTTATGGGGGGATTACTTTGATATATGTAGCATTTACTCCTTATGGTGCGTTTGGAGTTAAAGATAACAAGGAAGTTAATAATTTAGATGACATTGAATATAAAAAATTATTTGATGAGAAAGAAATTCCAGAAATACTGTTTTTATTAAGAACTAATCCAAATAAAATGGCAGATGAGTTAAAAGAAGAGTGGAATGAGGAAGTAAAGTTAGAAATTTTAAGTATTGAGCCATTCAAAATTGGAGAGTATTTGAGAAATAATTTATTTGAAATTGGTAAGGAGTTTGAATACTTTAAAGATTATGAGGATTTTAAAAATAAAATGCACTATTGGAATACAGAACTAACAAAAAAACTTATAAAAAGTTATACTCAACAGAAAGATAAAATAATTATTCAAGTTGCTGAGGCAATATCTGATTTAGATAAAACTTTAAATTTACTTTCAGAAAGATTAAGGGAGTGGTATTCCTTATACTTCCCAGAGTTGGACCACTTAGTTAGTAAGCACGAGGTTTATGCCTATTTAGTAGCAAAGTTAAAAAAGAGAGAGAACTTTACAAAGAGCCAATTAAAAAAGATACTACCATCAAAGTTGGCTGAAAAAATTGCTGAGGCGGCAAAAAATTCAATGGGTGGAGAGTTAGAAGATTACGATTTAGATGTAATAGGTAAATTTACCGAGGAAATTAATCATCTATATGAAAAGAGAAAAGAACTTTATGAATACTTAGAGAAATTGATGAGTGAAGAATGTCCAAATATTACAAAACTCGCTGGCGTTTCTTTGGGGGCAAAATTAATAGGACTGGCAGGAGGTTTGGAAAAGTTATCTAAGATGCCCGCCTCAACTATACAAGTTTTAGGTGCTGAAAAGGCGTTGTTTGCACATTTGAGAAATAAAGCAACTCCACCAAAGCATGGAATTATATTTAATCATCCTTTAATTAAAGGTTCTCCTCCATGGCAGAGAGGTAAGATAGCAAGGGCTTTGGCATGTAAGTTGGCAATAGCGGCAAGAGGAGATTATATTGGAGATTATATTGCAGATGAATTGTTAGAGAAATTAAATAAGAGAGTTGAAGAAATAAAGAGAAAGTATCCTAAACCAAAGAAGAAAAAAGTTAAAGAAAAGAAAAAAGATAAAAAAGATAAGAGTAAAAAGAAACCTAAAAAGAAAGACAAAAAGAGAAAAAAAGAGAGGAAAATTATAGGTAAGACGAGAGGTAAGTAATTTGTCTAATTACTTTACTCATTTTTATTTTCTTCTAATGGGATGACACTAACAATATGTCCTTTATGCAGTATAATTCTTTCTGGTGGTTTATCGAATCCTTTAGGTATATAATCGCTATTCAAAACCATTATTGTATATCTATCCTTTGCCTTAACTAAACCTTTTATAGTAGTCCCATCTTCTAATATAATCATACATGTCTTTTTATGAGCAAATAAATATATATAATCTTTGTATTCTATTATTTCAGTATTTTGTTTTTGTTTCTTTTGTGGTTTTTTCTTTGCCTGTTGTTTTTTCTTCTGTTGCTGTTTTTTGTTCATTTTCTCAACCTCCTTTTTTAATTCATCCTGATGCTTACTTTTTATATGCTTTACCACTACCTTCTTATCTACATTTTTATAGTCGCAATATGGACATTTATAAAAAATTCCCTCTTTTGGTATCTCTAACTTTTGCAATACTTTTTCTATATCCATTCTTATCAACTCTCTAAAAATTTTCTTCTAACAACATATTAAAAGTAATGGTTTATATAATATATAGGTTCATCTCTCATTGGAGGAATTTTAAAATAATTAATGTTTTTTTCTTATGCTTAAATAATATTCTACAAACTTCTCTTGTTCCTCAGTTTCAACAGCACACTTACAGTAATGTTCTCTAACATACTTTATTGGATTCTCAATACCATTTAATCCAGCCCAAACAGATAATACAGTCCCAGTTCTTCCATGTCCTCCAATACATGAAACTACGACCTCTTTTTTCTTAGAAACATGATATTTTATGAAATCAACGATTAAATCCATATCTTCAACAGTAGGGATTCCATAGTCTTCAATAGGTATATATAATGTTGGAGTTCTTATTGGATATTTTATAATTTCACTCCACATCCTTAACCACAATTCATCTAATATGACAAACCCTCCTATTTTATCCAATAAGTGAAATGGAAAGTTTGGAAAACTGACAGGTCTTAAACCAAAAATACTCACTTCTCCATTATGCTTACACTTTCCCATTTTTATTCACACCTATTTTATATTATTTTTTAGGTAAAAAATTTTTTATAATATCTTCAACATCTTTATTTAAATAAATATTTTTTGACGTTGATAGTTTTTGAATAATCTGTGGTTTTAACTTTCTTTTTAAAATAATAAAGTTATCTTTTTTGGAGTAGCCTTCAAATTCATCCCATTTTACGAATACATTTTTGAAACCTATTCCCTCTTTGCAAATATAAACATCTATTTCTATATTTAGATTTTTCCAGAAAATAATTAATAATAAGATTATTATAGTTTCAAAAGATATTTCTACAATTAATTTATAAATGTTTATATTTGAATTATACATAAAAATATTTAATAAAACTACCAAATAATATTAAGATTCCTATCAAAATTGGGAAAAATTTTTTATCATACTTTGCTTTATCTCCATAAATTAGATAGAGATAATTCATTTTTATCTTTTTAATCACATCATTATAGGTTTTATCTTTTGAATACTTTGTTATTCTATAAATTACTAAACTATCTATAAGAATCATAAAAACAAATAATAATAAGAAATCCATATTTTCCCTCATTTTAACAAATAACTTAATATATTAAATAATAATAGATTATTTTAAGATATAATTTTTACTGTGGTGAATAAAATGGACATTAAGATAAAAGAAATCTTTGAAAATGTTTATGAAATTGATTTAGGAGATGGTGTAAAAAGGATAGGAACAAAATCAATTGTTAAAGGAAAAAAAGTTTATGATGAAAAAATTGTAAAAGTTGATGATGAAGAATATAGAATTTGGAATCCTCATAAGAGTAAGTTAGGTGCAGCAATAATTAAAGGCTTAAAAGTCATGCCTATAAAGAGAAATTCAAAGGTTTTATACTTAGGGGCATCTGCTGGAACAACTCCTTCTCATGTCTCTGACATTGCAGATAGAGGAATAATTTACGCTGTTGAGTATGCTCCAAGAATTATGAGAGAATTTTTAGATTCATGTAAAGATAGAATAAACTTAATTCCAATTTTAGGAGATGCAAATAAGCCACAGGAGTATTCAAATATCGTTGAGAAAGTTGATGTCATCTATGAGGATGTTGCTCAACCAAACCAAGCAGAGATTTTAATAAAAAATGCTAAATGGTTTTTAAAGAAGGGAGGATATGGAATGATAGCAATAAAAGCCAGAAGTATAGATGTTACAAAAGACCCTAAGGAAATATTTAAAGAACAAAAAGAAATTTTAGAAAGTAATGGATTTAAAATAGTCGATGAAGTAGATATAGAGCCATTTGAAAAAGATCACATAATGTTTGTAGGTAAGTGGTTAGGATAAATCAATTTTTAAATTATATGGTGAAAGTATGAGAGTTTTTGAAGTTATGAGAGAGACAAAGGAGACAAATGTATATTTGAAAATAAACATTGATGGTGTAGGAAAATACAAAATAGACACTGGAATTCCTTTTTTTGATCATCTACTTTCAGCATTTGCTAAGCATGGATGCTTTGACTTAATTGTTAAGGCAAGAGGAGATTTAGATGTAGATGACCATCACACAGTTGAAGATGTTGGAATTTGCTTAGGTTTGGCTTTAAATCAAATTGAAAAGAAAAATATTTTCAGATTCGGATGGGCAATAATTCCTATGGATGATGCAAGGGCGATGGTTTCTATTGATTTAAGTGGTAGAAGTTACTGCGTGGGAAGTTACAAACCAGAAAGAGAAAAAATTGGAGATTTATCATTAGAGAATATAAATCACTTCTTTGAGTCAGTTGCAAGTTATGGAATGCTAAATATACACTATGAAGTTATTGGAAAAAATGAGCATCACAAAGTTGAAGCATTATTTAAGGCTTTTGGTGTTGCCTTAGATTTAGCCACCAAGTTTGATGAGAGAAAGGGAATGATAAGTACCAAGGGAGAAGTTAAACTGCCATAATTGTTGATAATACTATTTTTATAAATTTTCATAATAAATCATATTCAGCAAGAAAATTTCCCGGGGTTCGATAATATTAAATCGTAAAAAATTTTAAATTTTTATTATAGTAATATTATGATTTTAAGATTTTTCATATTAGTATAATATTTTTTAGATATTTATATGATTTAGTAATATTCAGATAGAGATTTTCCCGGGATTCGATATTACTCTTAAAAAGTATATAAATATAAAAATTTATGAGTTTAATAGGAAATAAAGGATATTTTGCCTTTCTTTTATACCTAAAAATTATAACCATATCGGAAGATTTAAATTTATGAAGTATGTTCGTAATATTACTCTTATAGATTTTCATATAAGCATATTATCCACACTCGGGACTTGATAATATCAAATCGTAAAAAATAGAAAATTTTTATTATAACAATATTACAATTTTGAAATTTCTCATATTACCATAATATTTTTTTGATATTTTTCATATTTTATAATATTCAGATCAAGATTTTCCCGAGGGTCAGTATTACTCTTAAAAAAGATGTAAATATATAAATCTATAAATATTTTATATTATTAAAAAAATAAAGAATTTAAATGCTTTTGTCCCCTTTGGGGCATGATTTTATACCCATAGGGCTCCGCCCTATTGGGATACCCCCGATGCATTGCTTCTTTTAAGAAGCAATGCCTCTTTTTGCCTTTCCCCTTTGGGGCCTGATTTTAAACGGGGAACTTATGGCAAAACATACAATTGATTATGATGTTTCCATCCCCTTTGGGGCTTGATTTTAAACAACTTTATTTATATCGATATTTTTAAATTCAATAATGAGTTTCCATCCCCTTTGGGGCTTGATTTTAAACTATTATATCAATTGAAACAGATTACGTTTGCAGGTAGTTTCCATCCCCTTTGGGGCTTGATTTTAAACCAAATTAAAGCGATAGAGGAAGCAATCGAGGAAAAAAGTTTCCATCCCCTTTGGGGCTTGATTTTAAACAGGACACAATTTGAAGAGATAAACTTTTAAAATTACTTTATTATTCTCCTTTATATAGGGGTTATAGTTCGGAGGGTCAATTACCCCTGTTATTTATATACCTCCGAACTTTTATTTATACTTTTCTATTCTTATTTATTTACTTAAAAATCCTTAAAATTTTTATTATTAATTTATTTATCGGGGAAAATTGAAAATAGAAACAATTAAATAAAATCTCCAAAAAATCTTAATAATTTAATAAAATTAAATATTAAAATTAATCAAAACAGGCGACCCTTCGAAATTTGATAAAATTCCTTAAAATTAAAAAATAATAAATTAAACTCCTCTAAATTAAAAAATAAAAATTTTTAGCGAGGGAAGACAAATTATAAAAAAGAGAAATTATAGAGATAATATTGATTAAATATATTATAAAATTAGTATAGGGGTAATATGATATACGACACAATAATTATAGGAGCTGGTCCAGGAGGTTTAACAGCAGGAATATACGCAATGAGAGGTAAGTTAAATGCTATATGTATAGAAAAAGAAAATGCAGGAGGCAGAATTGCAGAGGCGGGGATTGTTGAGAATTATCCTGGATTTGAAGAAATTAGAGGATTTGAATTGGCAGAAAAATTTAAAAATCACGCTGAAAAGTTTAAACTACCTATAATATATGACGAAGTTATTAAAATAGAAATTAAAGAAAAACCCTTCAAAGTTATTACAAAAAATTCAACATATGAAACTAAAACTATCGTTATAGCCACAGGAACAAGACCTAAAAAGTTAGGTTTAAATGAGGATAAGTTTATTGGTAAGGGTGTTAGTTATTGCACTATGTGTGATGCCTTTTTTTATTTAAATAAGGAGGTAATTGTTATTGGAAGAGATACTCCAGCAATAATGAGTGCTATAAATTTAAAAGACATTGCCAAAAAAGTTACTGTAATTACTGATAAATCAGAGTTAAAGGCTGCTGAGCCTATAATGTTAGATAAACTTAAAGAGGCAAAAAATATTGAAATAATATACAATGCAAAACCTTTAGAAATTATTGGAAATGAAAAGGCAGAGGGTGTAAAAATATTAGTCAATGAAAAAGAAGAGATTATAAAGGCTGATGGGATATTTATAAGTTTAGGGCACATTCCAAATACTGAATTTTTAAAAGATAGTGGAATAGAATTAAATAAAAAAGGATTTATTATAACAGATAAGAATTGCAAAACGAATATAGAAGGAATTTATGCCGTAGGAGATGTTAGAGGAGGAGTTATGCAAGTAGCTAAGGCTGTTGGAGATGGATGTGTTGCTATGGCAAATATTATTAAATATTTGCAAAGCTTAAAGTAATTTTATCTTTTCTAACTTTTTTATAGAATTAAAAAAGAAATTATTAGAGGTTGGGTAACTATGAAAATTATTTTTAGGGGTGCAGCATTAGAGGTTGGTAGAAGTTGTATTGAAATAAAAACCGATAAAAGTAAAATATTATTAGATTGCGGAGTTAAACTTGGAAAAACTATTGAATACCCAATATTAGATGAATCTATAAGAGATGTTGATAAAGTTTTTGTCTCTCATGCTCACTTGGATCATTCTGGGGCTTTGCCAATACTATTTCACAAAAAAATAGATGTTCCAGTAGTAACAACAGAATTAACAAAAAAATTAATTAAAATTTTGTTAAAGGATATGGTTAAAATTGCTGAATTTGAAAATAAAAAAATTTTATTTAATAATCATGATGTGAAGGAAACTATAAGACATACAATTCCTTTAAATTACAAAGATAAAAAATACTATAAAGATTTTTCATACGAATTTTTTAATGCTGGACATATTCCTGGGAGTGCCTCAATTTTGTTAGAGTATGAGGAGAAAAATAAAACTATACTTTATACTGGAGATACAAAGTTAAGAAATACAAGATTAACAAAAGGGGCTGATTTGAGTTATATAAAAGATGATATTGATATTTTAATTATAGAATCAACCTATGGAAATAGTATCCATCCAAATAGGAAGGCTGTTGAGTTGTCATTTATAGAAAAAATTAAGGAAATATTATTTAAAGGAGGAATTGCCTTAATTCCAGTATTTGCTGTTGATAGGGCTCAAGAGATTTTATTAATATTGAATGACTATAATATTGATGCTCCTATTTACTTAGATGGAATGGCGGTTGATGTAACCAAATTGATGCTTAAATATAAAGAACTATTAAATGAAGGGTATAAATTGGAAGAATGTTTAAAAAATGTTAAATTAATTGAAAAGCCAGAAGATAGAGTTAAAGCAATTGAAAATCTATCAAAAAATGGGGGAATTGTTGTAACAACTGCTGGAATGTTAGATGGAGGACCAATACTATATTATTTAAAATTATTCATGCATGATCCAAGGAATGCTCTATTATTAACAGGTTATCAGGTTAGAGATTCTAATGGTAGACATTTAATTGAAACTGGAAAAATATATATTGGAGAAAATGAGGTTAAACCAAACTTAGAGGTTTGTTTATATAACTTCTCATGCCACGCTGGAATGGATGAACTACATGAAATAATTAAAAAGGTAAATCCAGAGTTGTTAATTATACAGCATGGAGAGGAAACTCAGGCAACAGTATTAAGAAACTGGGCTTTGGAGCATGGATTTGATGCAATAGTTCCAAAATTAGGAGAGAAGATAAGATTATAGTATTAAATTATTTTTTAGATTTTATTTTTGTCTTAAATTTTTAAAATTTAAAAATACTTGGTGTGGATATGTTAGGACTTAAAATTGAGACAGCATTAAAATACAATGAAAATTTAAAAAAATATGTCTATAAAAAAGGGGATAAACTTAGGATAGATTTTAAAAATAAAGATGCTTTAATAGAATACAATAAAACTATTTTAAAGGTTTTATTTAATTTAGATGAGGACTTTCATAAAAATGGTTTAGTTCCTACACCAATAAACAGATATTACTTTGTAAAATCTACTTTTGAAACATTATATAGATTGGGAATAAAAAAACCTAAAGTTTTAGAGATAGGAACAGGACATTCAGCAATAATTTCTCTATTAATAAAAAAGTTTTACGATGCTGATGTATATGCTACAGAAGTTGATGAAGAATTTTTAAAATTTGCTAAAAGAAACATTGAAAAAAATAAATTAGATATAAAACTTATAAATTCTAAGGGAAAAATTATTGATGGAATAGAAGAAATTAAAGGTAAAAAATTTGATTTAATTATATCCTATCCTCCATTTTATTCAAAAAATTCTGTAAGTAGTGGAAGAAAATTTGGAGGAGCTAAGGCAAAGAGCGTTGAATTGATAGGTAGAGGTAAGTATGGAGAGGAATTTTCATTTAGAATAATTGAAGAAGGTATTAATTTTTTAAATAAAAAAGGAGTAATTTCTTTAATGATGCCAAAAAAACCTGAGAAAAGGAGAGAGTTAATAATTGAAAAAATGAAAAATATTAACTTAGATGTGGAAGTTGATGAAATAAAAACAGGAAATAGATTAAGATATGTAATTAAAGGAATAAAAGAGTAAAGGGGATAGAATGTTAATTATACTAAAATTGGGAGGAAGTATTTTATCAAATAAAAATATTCCTTACTCAGTTAATTGGGATAATCTTGATAGAATTTCGAGAGAAATAAAAAATGCCTTAGATTATTACAAAAGCCAAAATAAAGATATAAAGTTAATATTAGTCCATGGTGGTGGCTCTTTTGGGCATCCTGTTGCTAAAAAATACTTAAAAAATGAGAATGACAAAAAAACATTTGTAAATATGGAAAAAGGTTTCTGGGAAATTCAAAGGGCTATGAGAAGATTTAACAATATAATTATAGACACTTTACAGAGTTATGACATTCCAGCAGTTTCTATACAGCCATCTTCATTTGTCGTCTTTGGAGAAAAATTGATTTTTGACACTTCGGCAATAAGGGAGATGATTAAAAGAGATTTAATTCCAGTAGTTCATGGAGATATAGTAGTTGATGACAATAATAACTATAAAATTCTATCTGGCGATGATATAGTTCCGTATTTATCTAAGGAGTTAAAAACTGATGTAATACTCTACGCTACTGATGTTGATGGAGTATTGATAAATAACAAACCTATAAAAAGGATTGACAAAAATAACATTTCTAAAATCTTAGAATATTTAAAGGAATCTAATAAAATAGATGTTACTGGTGGAATGAGATACAAAATAGAAACAATTATGAAAAATAAATGTAAGGGTATTATATTTAATGGAAATAAAATAAATAATATTTATAAATCTTTGTTGGGCATAGTGGAAGGAGGAACTGAAATAGATTTTAGAAGCAAAATATAACATTTATTGGTGAAGTAAAGTGATACTAAGGCATAGACGACCAAATTTATATGGATTAGTGAAAAAAGAAGGAAATAAAGAAGAAGTTGAGGAAATTATAAATAAACTTTTATATAATGACTATAAAATAATATTTTTACCCTCTGGAAGTTCAGCAGTATTTTTATCACTGTGGATATCTAAATATTATAGTGACGAAATTTTAATTCCAGATATGGGAGGATGGAATGGATTTTTAAAATTTCCAAAAATTTTAGATATTAAAACCAAACAACTAAAAACAAATTTAGGAATTATAGATATAAAAAATTTAGAAGAAGTAAATAATAAATCATCAATAATTTTAACATCTTTATCAGGTTATTTAGCCCCACAACCATTGAAAGACATAAAAAAAATATGTGAAGAAAAAGAAATCCTATTTATTGAAGATATATCTGGCAAAATTGGAGGAGATTGTGGCTATGGAGATATAATTGTATGTTCAACTGGTAGTCCAAAAATCTTGAACTGTGAGTATGGGGGATTTTTAGGAATAAGTTATGAAGTTGGGGAAAAATTAGAGGATATTTTAAATAGAATTAAATTAATCTATAGAACATATAAAACTATAAACTATTTTGGTCTTTTAAAAGAAGAATTATTAAATGCTAAAAAAACATATAAAAAGTATGTTGAAGTTAATAAGATAATTAAGAAAAATATTAAAAATGCTTATTTTAAGGATTTAGAAGGAATCTCTACATTTATTGAATGTGATAACCCAAAAACTATTTCTAAGAAAATTAACAGTCTAATAAAATTAGACAATAGAAAGTCAATAACAACTATATGCCCAAATTATGATAGAATTTTAAAAAAAGGAATTGTTTTTGAAACAAAGAAAATTGAAATTTCAGAGTTAAACAGTGAAACTATAAATGAAATTCTTAATATATTAATTTCTATTTTAGATTAAATCATTGCCTTTATCTTTTCAGCGGCTCTTTTCATGTTAATTCTAATTAAACCTAAATTAACTTTTGCATCTGTTAAAACGACTAAAATCCCTTCTCCTGTATCAATCATCAATATTTTTCCATGCTCTCCTTCAACCATTGCCTGCTCTAAATTACCCATCCCTATTTCTGATACAGTTCTTTCAGAAGCCCCAAATGCCGCAGAAGCCATAGCCCCTACAAGTTCAGCATCGATATTTCCTGGCAATTGTGAGGCAATGACTAAACCATCCTTTCCTACTACCATTGAACCTTTAATTCCTTCTGTCTTATTTAGTTCTACTAATACCCTATCTATCATATTTTCACCTAAATTATAAAGTACCTCACCACAATTATATCATTGTTTTACTATATAAAATTTTTTAAAGTTTTAAATATCATTTCTGAATATGATTTAAGATAGTGTAGATTACAAATTTTGAATTAAATAGTTTATAACTTCTTCTATATTAGTTTTTCCTTATTATCCTTAATATTTATTTATCTGAATTCTTTAAATAATCTTAATCTACTTCTTTTTATAGCCCCCTCAGATGCCTTTTCACCCAATAATGTTCTTAATTCTTGGACTAATGCTTGGGTGGCTACCAAGGTTATAGGTTTTAATTCTACTTTTTCACTTTCTTTTATTAATGACTCATTAATATTTCTTCTAAGGATTTCTAAACATATATCTATATCTTTTTGCTCTTCTAATAACTTCATAGATATGACACTATTGACAACTAATTCTGGATCTATTATTTTTAATAATCCTGGAACGCCTAAAATTTCAATTATTGATCCTAAACTCTCTAAAGACCTAACAATTTGCATTTCAATCATTTTTTTAGGAGCTTTAATAACTCTTGTACCTATACTATAATAATCTAAAATACCAGCCAATGCAATAGCAGTAACCAACACACCCATATCAGCGACTACTGGAACTACATCTGCAGGAGCTACATAAGGTTTTTTATTAAC